>JAHEJT010000295.1 GCA_024638765.1 Verrucomicrobiales bacterium | reverse complement strand
GGGGATCAGCCCGGTCCCGTTGCTGACCAGCGCCATTTCGACGTTGAGCTTGGTGCCGTCGGTGTAAGCACAGCACTGGACCGGATTGAGGTGGCGCTTTTCGGCTTCGTGTCGAATGGAATCCGGGTTGGCCTCGCGATCGAGGAAGCCCTTGATGTTTCCCGCCTGGACAATGTCGAATCCCCAGAGCCGGATCTCCTCGATCATCGTCGCGAGGACTCCGTGCTGGTCGCCGGCATCGCTGGTGACGA
Organism: Verrucomicrobiales bacterium; assembly: GCA_024638765.1. Lineage (GTDB taxonomy): Bacteria > Verrucomicrobiota > Verrucomicrobiia > Verrucomicrobiales > DEV007 > JAHEJT01. Next base: position 3,247 of record JAHEJT010000295.1, on the reverse strand, counting down.
CGACGTTATGCGCCGCCGCCTCGAACTGGAGCAGCGGACCGAAGGCGAGGTCGGCCTCCGCGTTCATGAGGATGAGATGGCACCCGCGCCGGAGCGCCGCCAGTCCGTACTCGGCGGCGGGCCCGATGGAGTTGGTGGCTTCCACCACCGCGTCGATTGCGAGTTCCGGATTTTCGAGGAGATCGAGGGGCCGCGTCGAGACGGGGATGCCGGTCGCGGGCGGCGCAGAGACGCGGTCCATTCCCACGACGGGTTGACCCCCCGCGAGGAGGATGGCGCGGTGCGCGGCGTCGGCGTCGCGGTCGACGACGAAGGCGAGCCGCATTCCCGGGGTGCGCGCGATGAGTCGCGCGATGGCGCTGCCCATGGAACCGGCCCCGATGACGCCGATGCGCAGGGGGCGCCCGGTTTGTTCTCGCTCTGTGAGTCGCTCCAGCATGCCTGCGTTGGTTGGACCCGAAGTACGGGATAGAACTATTATGGGAAACTTAAATAAATTTAGCAAGACCGCGATAGATGAAGGGATTGACCTTTATTTGAAGGGGACGCGAGGGGATCCCATGGTAAATGAACCTTGAATATTTATAAAAATTAGGAATAATCAGCACGGTTCGCGCCTGGGACCCGCCTGTGATGCACCGGAAACTGCCTTTCCTCGTCTTCCTCCTCTTTATCTCCGGGTTCTGCTCGCTGGTTTACCAGGTGGCCTGGATCCGGGAGTTCCGTTTGATTTTCGGAGCCTCCACTCCCGCGGCATCCGCGGTCCTCGCCATTTTCATGGGGGGACTGGGAATCGGTGCCGCGGTTTTCGGAGGGCGCGCCGAGCGATCGCGGAATCCGCTACGGCTTTACGCGCTGCTCGAACTCGGGGTGGTCCTTTCGGTTGCCTTGACCCCGTGGCTGATCGACCTGGTGCGCTTTCTATATATCCAGACCGGGGGATCGCCCGCGCTGGGGCCGGGTGCGGCCACGGGTGTGCGGCTCTTGCTGGCTTCGTTGGTCCTGGGAATTCCCTGCGTGTTGATGGGCGGCAATCTTCCGGCAGCGGTGAAGTTCATTCAGACCGACCGCGACGGCCAGCGGCGCTCTCTGGCGGCACTTTACGGGCTCAACGCCATGGGGGCGGTGGCGGGCGCCTTTCTGACGACTTTCTGGATGCTGGAAAATTTCGGGACCCGGGAATCACTTTTTGCGGCCTGCGCGATCAATCTGTGCATCGGACTCCTTGCGTATTTCGCGTCTCGAAAGGTGGCTTGCGCCACGGAGGCCGGGGATGCGCAAGCACAGATGGCGTTTGCGCATATCATGCTGGAATCATCGCCAAGAAAAGCCCCGGTGCCATTTGTGTATGGGGCCGCCTTTCTTTGCGGATTTCTCTTTTTCCTGATCGAACTGGTCTGGTACCGGATGCTGATTCCGCTCCTGGGTGGATCCGTCTACGCGTTCGGGCTGATTCTCACGGTGGCATTGTTCGGAATCGGACTGGGCGGCGTACTTTATGCATTCGCGGGGATTTCCCGGATGGCGTCCTTGCGCGTTTTTGGATTGGTCTCGGCATTACAGGCCTGTGCCGTCGCGCTGCCTTATGCCCTTGGTGATCGCGTGGCGGTATTTGCGTTTCACGTCAACGGCTTCAGTTCTTTTGAATTACCCGGGCAGATCGTCGGCTGGTCGGCGATCACTTCGATTCTGGTCCTGCTGCCATCGTTGATTGCCGGATTTCAATTTCCGCTGTTAGTTGCATTGTTAGGGTCAGGAAATCCCGGGGTCGGAGTCCAGCTTGGCCGGACCTACGCCTGGAACACGTTTGGCGCCATTGCCGGGGCGTTGTCGGGAGGATTTTTCCTGATCCCAAAGCTGACCGCGCCGGTGTGTTGGCTGGTGGTGGCGGGATTGATCGCGGCATTATCGGCTGCGGCCCTGACGCTGGACCTGGCGCCGAGACGGCCAAGAGGTCTCTCGCGGCATTACGGGCGTGGCGGTTGGGGCTGGTGTACGCCGGCATCCTGCCTGGTCCTGGCAATCCTGTGTCTCTTCGCGACCGGACCGACGGCGGCGTGGCGTCACGTGCCCATCGGTTATGGCCGGGTCGGGAAATTTCCCAAGACAGTGAATCAGCGCAAGGACTGGGTGCGCGCCATGAACCGCCGCATGCTTTACGATTTTGACGGAAGAGAGTCTTCCATCGCATTGGTAGGTACTTCGGAGATCGCCTTTTTCGTGAACGGCAAGGCCGACGGTTCCGCACAGGCCGACGCCGCGACCCAGGTGATGCTGGGGCTGTTGCCGGCTCTCCTGCATCCGGATCCTTCCAACGCGTGCGTCGTGGGACTTGGGACGGGGTGCACCACCGGTTGGCTGGCGGATGTCCCGGGCATGGAGCACGTCGATGTCATCGAACTGGAACCCGGGATGCGGCGCATCGCGCGCGACTTTGCGCCGGTCAATCGCGACGTCCTGGAGAAAGAAAATGTGCGCCTGATCGACGGCGACGCGCGTGAGGTCCTGTTGACGCGCGGCCCGCGCTACGATGTCATCGCCTCGGCCCCGTCAAATCCCTATCGCGCGGGAATCGCCAGTTTATACACGCGGGAGTATTACCAGGCGGTGAAATCGCGGCTTGCGGAGGGCGGACTTTTCGCGCAGTGGGTGCAATGCTATGAGGTCGATACGGATACCGTCCGGATTCTTTTCGCGACCCTGGCGTCGGTTTTCGAATCGGTGGACACCTGGGCCACGCAGCCGAACGATTTTGTGTTCATCTGTGCCAATGAACGGCCGCGATTTTCCATGGAGGTGTTGCGCGCGCGCGTAGAGACGGAACCCTATGCAGAGGCCCTGCAGAGAGTCTGGTCCACGGATTGCGCGGAGGGGGTGCTGGAACGATGCATCGCCAACAGTGAATTCAGCCGGAAAATCGCGGCCCTCACGCCGGAGATTAACACCGACAACCGCAATCTTCTTGAGTTTGGATTCGCCCGCTTCCTCGGCCGGTGGACGCGATTTAATCCTTACGATGTCGCTGTGGCAGCCAGCGCGCACGGCATGCGCTATCCGCAGGTGACGGACGAATCCGGCCGGCTGGTGGACGGCGTGGAACTCGACACGGCGATACGAAGCGTGGAAACCGCGCGGCCGTTGAAAGAATTGCTTGCGGTGGAATCAGCCGCCGTTGCGGGCAGCGCGCAGGCCCTGGAGTCGGTGACAAAAATCGCAGCGGATTGGCCCGTCGAAGCACTGGTGTTTC
>JAHEJT010000143.1 GCA_024638765.1 Verrucomicrobiales bacterium | reverse complement strand
TCCGCGAAGCGCTCCGCATCAACCCCGATAACCCGAGCGCCAAAATCAATCTGAAGGAGACGCTGATACTGCAGGATCAGAATCAATGACTTCTGTCGCAGTCAACATATTCGACGGCAACCTCCGCTGCTACGACCTGCGAAAATAGCGCCCCCGTCTTCGAATGTTCCTGCAGTCGCACTGGGTTCCGCGAATCTTGACCGGGCATAGGGCGATTGCTGATTTCTGAAGTAGAAAATTCCGGACCTCGACCTTCAAGAATCATAACTCGTCACTCCTCTGTCAATTGCGCTTCCTTCCGGGCAAACGCCAGGAGAAACTCCCGGTCGTAATGGCCCTGTCCTGCTCATTCCAGCGAATCTCCGCATCTTCTCTGCGTCCTCTGCGTTTAATCCGGTCTCCGACCCCCTCCGCCGGGTCGAGGGGCGCGGCTGTCATTTCGCCGCAGGCCGGTCCCCTCGCAAATGGCCTTTTGACCAGGGCCCGGCCATCATGTAAATAAACAGTATGGCTCAAGCAATCATGGACCCGGATGAGGTGCGGCGTTTTGCCGAAGAGTTGAAGCGATTCAACAGCGACCTCCAGAACAGCATGACCTCTCTGCAAGCCCGATTTTCCTCGTTGGGCGATTCATGGCAGGACCGCGAACACGAAAAGTTTGCGGAGGATTTCAAGCAAACGATGAAAGCGATGAAGAAATTCGTGGAAGCCTCCAACCAGCACACGCCCTACCTGCTGCGCAAAGCGCAACGCATTGAAGAATATCTGAACCAGCGGTAAACATGGCGCAACGAGTCAACGTCACCTCAATCGAAAGCCTCGAGTTTTTCAGGACCAGCCTGATCATTTACCTGGAAAAGGCGAGCCAGGCCCTCGATGAAATCGGGGAAGAGGTCAAGCGCACCAAGCAGTGGCTGGAGCACGATCAGCGGATCCACTGGGAGGGCCAGGTGCGCCTCGCGTCCAGGAAACTCGATCAGGCGCAGCAGGAGCTTTACAGCGCCACGCTTTCCAAGACCACCAGCAGGAGCCAATACAAAACGGCCGTCGCCAGACTGAAACGTGCGCGCGAAGAATCTCAGGCAAAACTCAAAACCGTCCAACAGTGGAGCCGGAAATTTGACAGCGTCGTCCAACCCCGCGCCAAGAAGCTTGAGACCCTGCGCTATACATTAGGTCACGACATGTCCAAGGCGACGGCGTTCATGGCGCAGGCTCTAAAGTCGCTTGAAGAATACGCCGAACTCACCCCGACCGGCAAATCGGCCCCGGAGGCCCAATCGACGCCAAAGGGCGCGGCACAAGACGATCCTCCCGCGGAAGCAGAAGATAAATGAGCGCAAACCTCAGCACCGCACGCCTGGCGAGAATCACCAAGGATCTCGCGGAGACCTGGCATCAAACACAGGAGAAATGGCAGGATGTGAAATGCCAGGAATTCGAACGCACTTACATGGATCCGCTGTTTAAAAGTGTCAATGCGTCGCTCCCGTTGATCGAGGAACTGAATCGAATTCTAAGGAAAGTCCGAACCGACTGTGAGTGATAAATTCCTGGGTGTATCCCAGATTCTCGAGCTCCTGCACCGCCTCAAAGGCACGGTCAGCGATTTCACCGCCGCTGAGACCCGGCTCGACAAGGCCTCTCGCGTTGCGAAATTCGAGTCACGCCGAACCCTGGAAGAGGGCATCAAAGCGCAGGACACCCGGCTCTCGGAGGCCATCGACGCCGCCAATTCCAGCTTTCAATCCGCCCGGGATGAAGTCGTCTCGAGATTTGAGCAGCGCGGTTTACGGATCAGCCACGCCTATAAGAACAGCAGGGAACGCCTGCTCAACGCCACCGCCTCCCGGGAAGGGAAACGCAAGATTGCGGTCCAAGCCCAGGCGCTGGAAACAAACCGAAGCAGGGAGACACACCTCGCCGATGCCGACAAGAAATTCCGGGAATTCTCCGAAAGCCTGGCCGAAGAAGCGGCGGCCTTTGAACGTCTGCAGACCAGGGCGCGGCGATCTTTCGGGGAGTATGGCAATCTCCGGCAACAACTTGCCGAAGCCGCCCAGCGCGAATCAGCCGGTGCACCCGACCCCTCCCGGGACGAAAACCTGCTCGCGGAAGATTTTCGGGAACTGTTGCGCAAAGCCGAGGACGAACTCGCGACGTTTCGAAAGTCCCCGCTTCCACTCCTCTTTAAACTCCTTCCGGTTTCCCTGCTGACCGTCCTCATCGTCGTGGGCCACGCCGCCCTCGTGCCTCTGATGCACCAATTCGATCACCTGTGGATCTCCTGGTGGCACGCGGGCGCATCCATGCTGGTGTCCCTCGCCCTCGTCATCGTGCTGCACTTGAATCTGAAACGCCGCGCCGGACCCGCCGCCGCCGCCGTCGCCGGACATCTCGTGAGCGCGGGCAAGCTTCTTGAAATCTGCACCGCGAAGTCCAAGAAACGTCACGATGAGGAATGCGCGCGCATCGAGAACGAAGTCCGGACCCAAAGCAGCCTGCTCGATCGAGAGTGGCGAGATACCGAAGAAGAAGCCGCCGCCGTGCTTGGATCAGGTCCGGAAAAGATCGACGCGCAGGCCCGGCGTCTCACCGCGAGACATGAAGAGCTCTACCGCGAGAAACTTGAAACACTGGAGCCGGACTACCTGCACGCCGTCGCCCGGTTAAAGGAGGAATCCGAGTCGCACAAGAAAGAGCTCACCGCGGCCTTCGAAAAAGAATCGGCGGAGCACGACGCAAAATACCGGACCGGCTGGGAGCAGCTGGAGGCGGACTGGAAAATCCGGATCCAGGAAATCTATGACGCCATCGACGCCGCGGGTGGCGCCGCGGGTGAGTTGTTTCCCGATTGGACCTCGTCGACCTGGCAAAACTGGACTCCGCCGGAGGAATTTCGTCACGTCGCGAAATTCGCGCGACTGGAGGTGGACGTGGAAGAATTCTCCGGGGCCGTTCCCAAAGACGCGCGCCTCGCCCTTCCCGCGCCCGCGCGTTTTTCCGTGCCCCTCATGCTCAAACTTCCCGACCAAGGCTCAATCCTCTTTGAAGCCGTTAAGTCGGGGGACAGCCTGGCCATGGGCGCGCTCAACAACATCATACTCCGCCTTCTCTCCACGGCACCCCCGGGGAGATTGAGCTTCACAATTATGGATCCCGTGGGACTGGGAGAAAATTTTGCGGGAATCATGCACCTCGCCGATTACGAGGAGCACCTCATCAACAGCCGGATCTGGACACAAGCCGCGCACATCGAACAGAAGCTCGCGGATCTCAACGAGCACATGGAGAAAGTCATCCAAATGTACCTCCGCAACGAGTACGAGACGATTACCCAGTACAATGAGAAGGCCGGTAACATCGCCGAAAAATACCACTTCCTCGTCATCGCGGATTTTCCCTCGGGATTCAGCGAGATCGCCATGAAACGCCTCCATAGCATCGCCACCAGCGGCGCCCGTTGCGGCGTCTATACGCTGATTCACTGGGATCATCGCAACAAGCTGCAGCAGGACTTTATCGCCGATGACCTCCGAAGAAGCAGCGTCTGGATCAGCTGCGGAAAAAATGGACTCACCCTCTCGGATAAAGCGGTCCCCGGGAACAAGCTGATTCTCGATACGCCTCCCAACCCCGATTTCGCTATCGAGTTTATTAATAGGGTCGGTCAGAGCAGCATCGATTCCAACCGGGTCGAAGTGCCCTTTTCTCATGTCGCTCCCCAGGACGACGCACTCTGGAGCACCGATACCACGGACGAATTGCGCGTCCCCATCGGCCGCACCGGCGCCACGAAGTCTCAATACCTCGCCATCGGCAAGGGCACGCGCCAGCACACGCTGATTGCAGGAAAGACCGGATCCGGGAAATCCACGCTCTTTCACGTCATGATCACCAACCTGTCGTTGTGGTGCAGCCCGGAACAGGTGGAATTCTATCTCGTGGATTTCAAGAAGGGAGTCGAGTTCAAGGCTTACGCCTCCGCCCGCCTCCCGCACGCCAGGGTAATCGCGATCGAAAGCGACCGTGAGTTCGGTCTCAGCGTGCTCCAGCGGGTCGACGACGAATTGAAGCGGCGCGGCGATATGTTCCGGGAACTCGGCGTCCAGGACATCGCGGGATACAAGAAGACGGGCGGCAAGGAACCCATGCCGCGATCCCTCCTGATGATTGACGAGTTCCAGGAATTCTTTGTCGAGGACGACCGCATCTCGCAGAATGCCGCCGTCCTTCTCGATAGAATCGTGCGGCAGGGCCGGGCCTTCGGGATTCACGTCCTCCTCGGATCGCAGACCCTGGGAGGCGCTTTCACCCTGGCGCGCACGACGCTCGGCCAAATGGTCATCCGAATCGCGCTCCAGTGCAACGAGGCGGATTCTTACCTGATCATGGACGATAACAACCCCGCCCCCAGGCTCTTAACGCGGCCCGGCGAAGGCATTTATAACGACACCGCGGGCACCATGGAGGGGAACAGCCCGTTCCAGGTCGTCTGGCTCTCGGACGAAGTGCGCCAATCCTATCTCGATAAAGTGCGCCGGCGGGCCGACGGCTGCCAGAATTCTTACCCGGACCCGATTGTCTTCGAAGGCAATGTGCCCGCCGATGTGCGGGAAAACCCCGTGCTCCAAAACTTGCTCGAGGCCGAGTCCGTCGAGTCCGCCGCAACCTCGCCGCGCGCCTGGCTCGGTGCGCCCAACTCGATCAAGGGACCGACCGAAGCCGTCTTCCATCGGCAAAGCGGCAACAACCTCCTCATCGTGGGGCAACGCGATGAGGCCGCCCTGGCAATTCTCGCAGTCTCCCTGGTCTCCCTGGCAACCCAGTTCCCCCGCGGGAGCGTGCGCTTATTGATCCTCGACGGCAGCCCGCCCGGCTCGCCGCACCGGGAAGTCCTGGAAAAAGTGATCGCGGCCGTCCCTCACGAGGTGGAAGTGCTCAAAGGCGGTGATATCGGAGATGTCATCAACAGCCTGGCCGCTGAGATGAGAGCGCGGAGCGACGATCCGCGCGCCGGAGAGGCTCCGTCAACTTTCCTCTTTGTCCACGGTTTGCAGAAATTCAAAAAGCTCCGCTTCGAAGAAGATTTCGGTTTTTCGGTGGACGATACGCAAGCTCCGGCCAACCCCGGCGTGGAATTCGACAACCTCATTCGCGAGGGAGCCAGCCTGGGTTTCCACGTCGTCGCTTCCTGTGACACTTACAACAACGTCAACCGGTTCCTCAGCCGCAAAGCCCTCAGCGAATTCGAGATGCGTGTCCTCTTCCAAATGAGCGCCAACGATTCCGCGAGTCTCATCGACACGCCCAAGGCCGGCAATCTCGGCCTGAATCGCGCGCTTTTTTACAATGAACAAGAGGGATACCTCGAGACCTTCCGCCCCTACGCCCTTCCCGGAAACGACTGGATCGAGGACGCCGCAGGCAACCTGGCGAGGCTGCTGCCCCCCCTCTGATCCCCTTTCGCCGACAGCACCGGCGAACTCACCGAACTCCTCGCGTGCCACCACACTTCCTAAGTAGGACAGGCATCCTGCCTGTCGAATCCTGGGAGCGACAGGCATCCTGCCTGTCCTGCTTATTGCGAAGAAGCAAGTCCGCGATCGCATCCTCGCGATCAGCGCTTAATCCGGTCTCCAACCCTCCACGATTTACCCTGGAGGGCGACGCTTCGTCGTCGCCGCGCGGCGAGGAAGCCGGAGACGGAAAAGAGAACGAGGAGCGCGGCCGAGGGTTCCGGGACGGCGACGACATCGAGCCAGTATGGGCCGCTGAGGCCTGTCATGAAGTTGTAATCGGGGTTCGAACCATCGACATCCGCGCGCCCGATCCTTCCAGTGCCTAAATCAGTCCAGTAAAGGTATTCGTAGGTCACGTCAATCGACCAGGGGTTGGTGGCGCCCGTGACGATGTCCGTCACATTCGAGCCGTCGAGGTCGGCGCGCTGGATTTTATTCGGGCCGGCATCGGACCAGTAGAGATAGGTGTCCGTCACGTGGAGACCAACCGGTTGGGTGAGACCGGTGACGAGATCGGTGACGTTGGAGCCGTCGAGGTCCGAGCGCTGGAGCTTGCCCGTCGCGAAATCGGTCCAGTAAAGAAAGCTGGTCGTGACGTCAACGCCTTCAGGTGTGGTCAGACCGGGCGCTTCCGTCGTGGTGACGATATCGATGAGGTTGGTGCCGTCGAGATCGGCGCGCTCGATTGTGTCCGATCCCACATTGTTGATGTAAACGTAGGTGTCCGTGATGTCGATCCCGAGCGGGGTGTCGAGGCCGGTGGTAATGAGGTCGGTGACATTCGAGCCGTCGAGATCCGAGCGCTCGAGATCGGAACCGAAGGATACCGCCCAGTAGATGTAGGTGTCCGAGACACGAATGGCCTGGGGATTGGAGAGGCCGGTGACAAGGCTGCTGACGTTGCTGCCGTCGAGATTCGCGCTATAGACCGCGTCCTCGGAATTGTCGGTCCAATAGATCCCATCTGCCGCGGCATTCGTGGCGGTGGCGTGGATCGCCGGCGCCAACGCGAGCGGGAAAAAGCGGGACACAAGGGCTGAAGACCGGAAAGACACGCGAGATTTAGTTTGGATCTGCTTACTATATCCAATTTTCAATATTTTTCATAAAAAACATATTTGATTCGCGGATAGATGACCTGTCCCCAGGCGCCTTTGTCCCTAGGCGCCTCTTTACGCGGATAGATGACCTGTCATCTAAGCGCCGTCTGTCTTCCAGCCCCAGACGCCCCAGGCTGGAAGCGCGCGGACGATCGCCGTCACCTCTTCATGCGACTTTGCCGCAACCACGAAAACGCCGGCACGCGCGGTCATTTACTCTCCGATACAGCTCGGCGGTGTGACCCCGAGTTGGAGCAATTCTGACACCGTCACGAACGAGAAGGCGGGGTCGTTGGCGTTGTCAGATGTAAGGAGTTCATCCAGGATGATCGGCATGAGGTCGATGGTCCGCTGGTGGATGTCGTGAGCGAGGATAATGTCCTCATGGCTGGCGTTATTGAGGATCGTGTTGATGACCTGTTGGTCCGGCACGCTCATGTCCCAGTCACGGGGATCGACGTCCCAACAGACGGTCGGGTAACCGAATAGGGTCTGCATGAGGTCCTTGATTTCAGGGCTTGAGGCTCCGTAAGGAGGGCGCATGGTGACGGGCGGAACAGTGGCGGCTGCGACGATGGCATCGTGACAATCCTGCACCTGCGCAATTATTTCGGGCTCGGTGAGGGTCGTGAGGTTGGGGTGGTTGAAGGAGTGATTTGCGACCTCGTGACCTTCATTGATCATGCGGCGAATGATATGTGGGTGCCATGTGGCGTTGATGCCGGTGACGTAGAAAGTGGCCCGGATGTTGCGCGCCTTGAGGATATCGAGGAGCGCCGGAGTGCGGGTCGGGTGGGGGCCGTCATCGAAGGTCATGGCTATGTAGGGAGCCACGACGGGCATCTTCGGGATGGCATGGACGGCGAGGAATTCGCGATCCTGTCCAACCAGGGGCGTCATCGAACGAAACGTGACGAGGTCATTGTCGGGGTCGATCTCGATAATGGAATACAACTTGAGGTCGGTGGTGGCCCAGCTCCCCAAGTCCGTGCTCCGGACCACGGCATGGTGAAACGATTGGGCGGCGGTGATGTTGCGCTCGAAGGCGAGACCGAAGAACTGATTGGTCCCGTCCCCGAAAAAGACCGGGCCGGGGGGACCGTCATACACGGGAGGCGGCACGTCGGCCTGGAGTTCGAACAATAGGCCCGCAGCCCGCATCGAGACGAAGCTGTCCATCGTCGGCGTTTGTGTGACGGTGATGTTGCCGGCGGTATAATCGACCTCACCAATCTTCACCCAGACGTTTCCGAAAACGTCGGGCGGAGGAAGAGGACCGTTCTGGTTGATCGAACTCATGGTGCTGTCAATGTCGGTTACGATCAGGTAGTTGGTGAGACCGCCGCCCACATTGTTCGTCAACGGCCATGTGGCGTAGACGGCATAGGTGCCTGGGACACCCCCGGTCGCTCCGGTCGCGATATTTCCATCCCCGAGCGGGGTTCCCGCGCTCAGGAACAGGTTGTCGGTTTTGGAATCGGGCGCGTATGTGTAGATATAGGTATCCAGAAAGGCGACTCCGTTCCCGCCATAGATGCTGTCGCCGCCGGAAAGCCCGATCGCGCCCGACGCCCCGCTCTGGAACGCGCCGGTGGTGTCACCGCCGAACGCGAAGTCCGGGCTGTAGGTGATGTTGCCGTCGTCGAGCCCGTCGGTGTCGACCTCGATCACGTAAGCTCCGTGAACGGTTGCCGCCCCCATGCCGACCGCTGCCAACAAGACTGCAATCAATTGCTTGTGCATGATGATGATGATAAGTCCCCGATTCGCCGGGGAGCAAGGAAGGAAATCCCCATGCACGGATCCGTCCCGGCGACCTCCCGGGACGGTCTAACGAAAAAAATTGAGATCAAGAACCTGTGATATTCCTCGGAGCCGGTAAACACGTATTCCATGAATATCATTAGATCTGAAGCACCCTGTCAATGTGCCCCGGTCATCGGAGTCCCGGTTCGAATCGCGTGTGGTTTAAAATTGACACAATCCGGCGACTTACCGGAAAATGAAAAACGGACGTTCATCCCGGAATGCGATTCGGCGAATATACGAGTAACCTGGAAACATCAAAATCATGAAACACATCAGCCCTCTCTTCATCATCGGAGCGATCGCCTCGGTCGGTCTGCTCAGCATCGCCACGACTGACGCGGCCGTCATCATTGAGCCGAACGGCAAGTTGTTGGCAAACTTCAGCGCGGGGACGACCGCGAGTAATTCCACCCTCGCCGGTGTCGGAACCCTTCTTGCACCCGGCCTGACGCCCGGGGCCGCATCCGTCTTCGGAGGCGAGCCTTATACCTACACTTACACGCCCTCGACTGATCTAGACAACACGGTGTTCAGCGTAGGAGGCACCCTCAACAGCAACGCCGGCTTGTTCGCCAGCGGACTGACGGGGGGCGCGGCCGGCTTCTACAATATTTACCACGCGTTTCCCGAGACGACGAACGCGGGGGGACAGCCCACTCTCTACGATGTCCAGGTGAATGGCAGCTCGAGCGGTGTCACGATGTTCCTCAGCTCCCAGGATCAGAACGTGAGCGACAATACGACCGGCCAGTCGGACGGGGTTGGCATCGGCCTTTGGGAGTTGATCGGCCAGGCCACCGTGCTCAACGCGTCGGACACCATCACGATGACTGTGGACAAGACGAGTGGACCATCGTTTGTCGGATCGCGGACCGCGGGCGTTCTCATCGAGTATGCGGGTGTCATCCCCGAACCCTCCCGCGCCCTGCTCTCCCTTCTCGGCGTCGGTGCCGTGCTGGTGCGACGGCGGAGGTGAGGGGTTCAGGAGGAAGTCTCCACCACGCGGTAATAGCGCCTGGCCGAATCCGGCGGAGGGATGTCCTGAAACGTATTCATCGTGTTCGCGGGCGGCGGGATCCCGGAGGCGAGCGCGGTCCATGACTGCAGGTCGCCGCTCATTTCGATCGCATAACTGCACCCGGGCTTCGAGCGCCAGGAAACGATTACCCGCATCGGATCCGCCAGCAGCGTGATCCCGCCGAAGACAAAGTCACCGGGAACGAGCGTGGCGTCCGCGAGAGCGACCTCTCCCCCCGCAACGGTGATCGTTTGCGCGAGATCCGGCAGGCCGGCATGGGAAATCCGCAGCAGGTAATCGCCGGGAGCCAGTCCAACCGCGCCGATGAACCCGGTACCGTCGCTGATGAAGATGCGGTTCTCGGGTCCGCTCAGCGTCACCAGGGCCCCGTCGAGGGCCATGTCGTTTGATCCGTCTCTCGCATACCCTGCCAGATGCCCAAGCGTCACATCCGTTTTCCAGGGTTGGGGTGGGACGGCCACCGGCTGGGCGAAGAGCGGAGGTTGCCCCGGGGTAAAAAACTCCGCGGTCGCGGGATCGGTGAGGGCATCCAGAAAAGTTTGCCTCGGTGTACCGGTATCGTTCGTCACGGCATAGGAAAAGCCGACAAGGCCCGCTCCAGTGAGCTGAGTCACAGGCACCGGATCGCGCGCGATGCCGATCTGCGTAAGATTGTCCACAATCGAGTTCAGGTAAAAGCCGATCCCCAGGGCGGCGGCGCGATCGTATTGGAATTCCTTGGCGCGCTGCGCCCACGCGGCGTACTGCTGCGCTTCCTGAGCCGTATCGTAGCGGCGATAAATCATCGGGATCGCAAGGTCCAGGATCCCTTCCTCCATCCAATCGCGCCAGTCCTGGAGCACGTAGCTGTAGGCCGACGTAAACGCGAACGACGCTTCCGTCGCACTGAAAGGCGCATTTCCCCAGGTAATGCAGGCAGCGGAAACACACACCTCCGGATGCTCCGCCATGATCGACAACCACGTCTTCCGCACCAGCGCCGTGACTTGGTCGCGGCGAAACTGAAGCCAGTCGGCGTCACTCGCCGACGGCGTGCCGCTGCGACCGTAGAGCGCGTTGAATCGGGCAACCGCATCCGGATGGTACCCCCAGACATTGTAATTCGCCGAGGCTCCGCTCTCGCTGTAGCGAATGTAATCGAAGTGGAGCCCGTCCACCGGGTAGCGCGTGACGATGTCCATGATCACATCGAAGGTGTGCTGCTGCACGATGGGCAGCGCCGGATCGAACTGGTAATTGGCGCCGTCCCAGAAGTCACCGGCCGCGTTTTTCGTAAGCCACTCCGGATGGAGGTTGAGCGGGTGCGTCGGTTGCGGGGGCGCCGAGAGCTCCGAGTTCCAAATGTTATAAGTGACAATCCAGGCATGCACCTGCAATGGCTCAGGGCCAGCGTGCGCCTGGGCGATGAGATCGGCAAGCGGGTCGTAACTTGCCGGAGAGACGTCGAGAGCTTTTGGCTCGAGGGTGCTGTCATAATATGCATCGCCGCGTTTGCGCACCTGGACGAAGATGGCATTGAAATTCCCGGCCCGCGCATCTGCAACCAGTTGGGATGTCTGTGCGGGCGTCTTGTAACCGCTGTGAAAGGCGTCCACCCAAAGCGCCCGCAGTTCATCCTGGCCATGGGCGGAAGGAGTCAGGGAAATCGCCAGCAGAAACAAAATGGCCAACACCCCCAGAGGGAGCGGGGGTGCCCCATGAACGAAACTGTGTCGGACACGCAAGGGGACCATGACTCGAGTCAAAGCGTGTTCCCACAAGTCCATTCATGGAAGTTTAATGGAGTGATCCGGCCTTACGCCAACCAATTCGCAGGGAGTTGATTTCTCCCACCGACTGCAGAAATTTGCTTTTTGCTGGCAGGATCTTCGCCAACCGCGTCAGCGCTTCTTCGGAGCGGTACTCTTCGTCTCCGCGGATCAGCATACCGTAAGAGGGGGCGGTCCTGGAAAACCCGAACCTGTGGAACCCCCTCCAAACTGGGCCGATCAACGGTCGTGACAGGCCTTCCTTGCTTGTCATGCCAACTTGTCACGCCGACTTATCACACTGTAGCCTGTAGGGCGAAGCAGGAAGCCTGATGAAATCCATGAGCCTGTCGAAGGGGTCGAAGCAAAGAACCGAACAAGAGATCCGCCTTCCTCGAAGGCATCTTTCGACATTAGAATCACCGAATCACCAACTTACCGCCAGTCGCCATGAAAACGGCTTTCGCCTCCCTCCTGGTCCTCTCTGTCGCGAATGCACAGCACGTCACAAGCGACATCCCTTACGCGGATCCGGCCCACGAACGCCAGGTCCTCGATGTCTACGCGCCGCCCGACGCCGGGAACCTGCCGGTGGTCTTCTGGATCCATGGCGGCGGGTGGCAGACGGGGGACAAGACGAGCGTCCAGATCAAGCCGCGGGTGTTAACTGAACGCGGATTTGTCTTCGTTTCGACCAATTACCGGCTCCTGCCCCGCGTGGAGATGGACGTCCTCATTCGCGACGTCGCCAAATCACTGGGCTGGGTCCACAAAAACATCGCCAGGCATGGCGGCGATCCGAAACGGATTTTTGTGATGGGACATTCCGCGGGCGCGCAGCTCGCGGCGCTGCTCTGCATCGACGATCGCTATCTGAAGGAGGAAGGCGTCCCGTTCGCGGTCTTGAAAGGGTGCGTGCCCGTGGATGGAGATACCTACGATCTTCCGGCCATTATCATGACCGCCGAATTTCGCCAGACCATGCACGGCCTGCCCCTCCCGAAATTCGGCCACCGCGTAAAATTCGGCAACGACCCGGAGAAGCACATCGATTTTTCTGCTGTCACCCATGTGGCGAAAGACAAGGGCATCCCGCCGTTCCTGATCCTTCATGTCGCCGGTCATCCAAACACGACCGCGCAGGCGCGGCGTCTCGGTGCCGTCCTCAAAGATGCCGGCATTCCGGTCAAAGTCTTTGGCGCGCGGGAGACCACCCACAACAAGCTCAACGCCGACCTCGGCCTGCCCGATGACCCGGCGACAAAGGAGTTTTTCAAATTCCTGGACCCCTTGATGGGGCCGGAGCACTGAAACAGGTTTCAGGCTACCGGCGCGATGGGGCGTCGTGGATAGCCAGCTTGCATGTTTAGTTGTCTGGGAGAGCGACCTGGCGTGGGCTGGAGAGGTACGCGATGAGATTGGCGCGTTGCTCGGCGGTGAAGAGATTGAGGAGCCCTTCAGGCATGATGGAGTGGCGGGAAGTTTTGCGGCTGACAATCTCCTCGAGAGGAAAAGTGCGCTGTTCGTTGATGCTCTGGAGCGTGAGCGTGCTTTCGTCCTCGGTGATGAGGAAGCCGGTGAGGGTGCGGCCACTTTTTGTTTCGATGATCTCCATGCGGTAATCGCGGGAAACGGCCGCGGTGGGATCGACGATGTTTTCGAGGAGGTAATCGAGGTTGCTGCGTTGGGATCCGGTGATCTCGGGGCCAAGGTCGCCGCCTTGACCGAAGAATTTGTGGCAGGTCGCACAGGTGTTCTGGAAGAGGACGCGACCGGCGCGGGGGTCGGCGGATTTGATGGCCGCAGGGGTGAGCTCCTTGCCGTACTGCGCGATGATTTTCTTTTTATCTTCGGGAGTGGCGCGGACGTCGCCCCAGAGGGAGGCGACGCGGGTGCTGAGTGCTT
>JAHEJT010000142.1 GCA_024638765.1 Verrucomicrobiales bacterium | reverse complement strand
TGTTCGGGTTTCAGGTGTCAGGTGTCGGGCAGCAGGTAGCAGGTAGCAGGTAGCAGGTAGCAAGAAGGGTTTGACACGCCAGTGATCCGTCAACGTTTTGTGTTCTGAATACTGAACACTGAACACTGAACACTGAACACTGAACACTGATCACCCAACACTGAACACATGAACGGCGTCGCGCTAAAGCGACGTAAGTTCATACCCGTCCGTCCCGTCCTTCACCGCCCACCCCTTCTCCTTGAGCGCGTCCCGCAGTTCGTCCGCTTTGGCCCAGTCCTTTGCCTGCTTGGCCTCCCAACGCTGCTGCGCCAATTCGCGGATCTCCTCGGGGGTTTCCTCTCCCCCGGTCTCCCCGGCCGCCGCAGGCAACGCCCACCCGAACGCCGCCACGATCGCGCCCAGGCCCGTCAAGATCTCCCCGGCTTCCTCCGCGCGCACCTGGCCGGCTTTCAGCTTCGTTTCCACCTCCTTGACGCCCTTGAAGAGCTGACCCAGCGCCTCCGGCGCATTCAAATCATCGAGCAAAGCCTCCCACGCCGGCCGGAACACCCCGAACTCCGGCGGTGCCTTGCGCAGCAACGCTTCATAATCGGGCAGCCGCTCTTTCCCAGCGAGTTGCAGAAGTTTTTCCGCAAAGTCCCCCAGCCGGTGCAGGGCGTGCTGCGCCGCGTGCATCGTGTCGAAGGTGAAGTTCAACGGCTGCCGGTAATGCCCCGCCAGCAGGGTGTAACGCATCTCGTCCGCGTTCCACCCCTTCTCCTCGAGATCCGCCAGGGTGTAAAGGTTCCCCAGGCTCTTGCTCATTTTCTCTCCCTCGACCCGCAGGTGGGAGATATGGAACCAGTGCCGGACGAATTCCACCCCGGTGGCGGCCTCGCTCTGGGCGATCTCGTTTTCGTGGTGCGGGAAACACAGGTCCACCCCCCCGGAATGCAGATCGAAGCTCTCGCCCAGGTATTTCATCCCCATGGCGCTGCACTCGAGATGCCAGCCCGGCCGGCCCCTTCCCCAGGGCGAATCCCAGGCGTTGGGACCATCCTCCGGCTTGTGCGCCTTCCAGAGCGCGAAATCCGCGAGCGAATCTTTCTCGTATTCATCCGCGTCGTGCGCCGTTTGCGAACTGCCCAGGCGAAGCTCGCGCTTGTCGAGACGCGAAAGCTTCCCGTAATCCGCATATGAACTGACGGAAAAATACACGGAGCCGTCGGCGCCCCGGTAAGCGTGTTCCTTGGCCATCAAGATCTCGATCAAGGCGATCTGCTCGGCAATGTGCTTCACCGCGCTGGGCTCCTCGTGCGGCCGCAAGATGTGCAATGCGTTGCAATCCGCATGAAAACGCGCTCCCCAGAAATTCGTGAATTCCGCCAGGGATTTCCCCTCTTCCTGCGATCGCCGGATCGTCTTGTCATCGACATCCGTCAGGTTGCGGACGTGCTTCGTCTTGATTCCTCCCAATTCCACCACCCGGCGGAAAAGATCCTGTACCAGGAAGCTCCGGAAATTTCCGATGTGCGACGGCCCGTAGACCGTGGGACCGCAGCAGTAAAAGCGCAGCGTCTCCCCTTCTGATGGGGAGACCGCCAACTTCTCGCGCGTCAGGGTGTCGTATAGCTGGAGCATGATCGAGAAAGGAGAGCGCCTGCGGCGGCCGCACCACTCAACTGTCCCGCGGCAGGCAAGTCAAGATGCCAGTCCCCGGCCCGCCCGTCTCCCGAACTGTCCCAGTTCGGCTACCCGGAGAATCCGTGCCCGCAGTCTCAGTCCTGTAGCCGAAGTGGCACACTTCGGGCCCGGCTTCCCTCCCGTCTCCCCCGCTCCCGACTCAATTAGTCTTGAACTCCAGCCCCACCAGGCAGACGTCGTCGTCGAACTTTTCCGACCGTGAGAAAGCACGCACATCCTTGAGGACACCGTCAAAGAGGGCCCCCGGAGGCAGATCCGACTTCGCGCGGATGGATTCGCGCAATCGCTTGTCCAGAAAGGGCTCACCATCCTCGTTCTCCGCTTCCCACAAACCGTCGGTGAACAGGATTATCAGATCGTGGAGATCCAGGCTCTCGACTTGAGTCGGGAACTCGGCTTCCGGAAACAGGCCCAGGGCCGGCCCCCGCCCCCCGTCGCGAATCGGCAATCTACCCACCGTCCCCTCCGCCCGGCGCAGCCGCATCGGCCGGGGGTGCCCGGCGCTCGCATACCGTATCTCGCGCTTGTCCAAATTCACCGTCAGGTAAAACGCAGTCGCAAAAATGGGCGACTCTCTTTCTTTCAGCACCGAAATCAACCCCCGGTTCACTTCACCAAGAAAGTGACTGGGATCCGCCCCGAGTCTTGATTTTTCTTCCACCAGGGCGTGAAGCATGGCCGCCACCATCGCCGAACAAACGCCGTGCCCCATCACATCGCAGATAAAGACGCCCGCTTCCGAATCCGAGATATCGATGGTCTCGAAAAAATCTCCAGCCAACTCCGCCGTGGGGATGTAACGATGGCAAAACCGCAGCACCCCCTGCCCCTTCACGCGCTGACGCGGTAAAGTCGGATAAGATCCCGGAATCAGTGACTGTTGGATCTCGCGGGCCAACTCGAGTTCTTCGGCCATTTCGCGATTCCGGTTCTGCAGCTCCCGCGTGTAACGGGCCAGTTTCTGCTGCACCTTCTTGCGCTCAATTGCGTACCGGATCGACCGCAAGATCAGCCGGGGATCCATCTCCCCTTTCATCAGGTAATCCTGCGCCCCCGCCGTCACGGACCGGACCGCGCCCTCCTCGTCCTCGTTCCCCGTCCGGATGATGATGGGAAGATGTGGCGCCACGCGGTGCATTCGCGCGAAGGTGTCGAGACCGTAACTGTCCGGCAGTGACAGATCCAGCAACACAATATCCACGCCCTCATTTTCGACTATTTCAATACCCTTCGATAGTGTGGGCGCGCAAATCAGTTCGAATTCCGCTCGCGCATCCCCCCGCGAAAACACCTCCTCCATAAGACGGGCGTCGCCCGGGTTATCCTCCACCAAGAGAATACGCGTCAGATCAGAACCGCAACCGGGTTCAGTTTCAGGGCCGGCACGGGATCTCTCTCCTCGATCCGGCCCGGTGTTGGTAGTTTCCGAGCCTTTCATGCCTGAATACCATTACTCTCTCCCTCGCTGCGAAGCCCAGCAAGCATTTTCAGCACAAAATACAACCTCAAGACTCACCTCTTGCGGCCTCCACGATGCCCCTCCGGTGCTGATTCAACTCGAAAAGAATCACTTGAGTGCATCCCCACCCGCACCGAAACTGAGGGACTGCATCCACGCCATGCCCCGCAATATTCGCATCACTCGCATCATCTCGAAGGCGGAAAATGTAGCCTATCAGCTGCAGAGCCTTCACTTCTCCAATTTCAGCCCACCGGCCGAAAGCTGGCAGCCCCAGGTCAACGCTTACAGTTACGCCGACCGTTACGAATTGTGCATAGACCTCGCAGGGGTCGAAAAAGAGGAGATCGATATTCAGGTCGAACGAAACCGCCTCATCATCCGCGGTAACCGCGAGAGGACCGAACCACCGCCATGCATGGAATCGCCCTGTCGCCAGATCCTCATGATGGAAGTGGAAAGCGGCCCTTTCGCCCGGGCCCTGGAATTCAAAAGGGATATCGAGATCGATAAAGTATCCGCACGCCAGGAAAACGGCCTTCTCTGGATCACGCTTCCAGTGCTCGGCTGATCTTGCCGTCTTCTCCCGCCTCCGTCGGGACTTCGCTCCGCTCAGCATCTTCCATCTTCCATTCGCATCATGAGCGACATCGTTGCCCTCAAAGAAGAACCCCCCGAAGACCGGCCCGCGGGACAGACGCCTGCCGCGCCGGGCGCCTCCGGCGATATGGATCGCCCCCAGGCAGATATGCCGGAAAGTATTCCGGTCCTCCCCCTGCGCAACACGATCGTCTTCCCCGGCACCATGTCGCCGATCACCATCGGCCGCGCGGAAAGCCTGCAGATGCTGGAAGAAAGTCTTCCCCAAAGCAAATTACTGGGACTCGTCCTGCAAAAAAACGCCGAGCAGGAAAAGCCCGGGCCCAATGACCTCCACAAGGTCGGCGTCCTTGCCAAGGTCCTCAAGATGATCCGCCAGGACGAGAACGACGCCATCATCCTCGTGCAAGCGCAAAAGCGCGTCCGTTTCCTCGGCTTCACCCAGACCGACCCCTATCTCAGGGCCCGCGTCGAAGTAGTCGAAGACAAAGCCCCCGAAGAGACCGACGAACTCTGGGAGGCCGCGGTCCGCAACCTCCGCGATGCGGCGGTCCAGCTCATCACTTTTAATCCTGAAATCCCGGACGAAGCGCGTGTCGCCGTGCTCAATATCGATGAACCCACGCTGCTCATCGATTTTCTCGCCGGCAATCTCAGCTTTGAAATCGAGGAGCGTCAAAAATTACTCAACGAAACCTCCGTCGCGAAACGGCTTGAGAACGTCCAGAAACACGTCCAGAACCAGCTTCACATCGCCGAGTTGCAGCAAAAATTACGCGCCGATGTGCAGACTGAATTCACCGACGCCCAGAAGCGCGCTTACCTGCGCGAACAGATGCGCGCCATCCAGAAAGAACTCGGGGAAGAGGGCGGCAGCGAAGAACAAGCCGAGGATCTGCGGCAGCGCCTCGAGGAAGCGGGCCTGCCCCAGGAAGCCATGGAGCAGGCCGAGCGCGAACTAAAGCGACTCGACATCATTCCCCCGGCCAGTCCCGATCATTCCGTCATCGTCAGCTATCTCGAAACCCTCGCCGAACTTCCTTGGACCCTCTTGAGCGAGGACAACCTCGACCTCGAGAAAGCCCAGGAAATCCTCAACCGCGACCATTACGGACTGGAGAAGGTCAAGAAGCGTCTCATCGAGTATCTCGCGGTCCGTAAGCTCAATCCCGAAGGACACGGGCCGATCCTTTGCTTTGTCGGTCCGCCTGGCGTCGGAAAAACCAGCATCGGCCACTCCATCGCCGACGCCCTGGGCAGGAAATTTTCCCGCATCAGCCTCGGCGGCATCCGGGACGAATCCGAGATCCGCGGCCATCGGCGCACTTACATCGGATCCATGCCCGGCCGCATCATTCAGGAGATCCGCCGCTGCGGCACCCGCAATCCCGTCTTCATGCTGGACGAAATCGACAAGCTCGGCGCCGACTTCCGCGGCGATCCCGCCAGCGCGTTGCTGGAAGTGCTGGATCCTGCCCAGAACAGCACTTTCTCCGACCGATACCTCGACGTCGCCTTCGATCTCTCCCAGGTCATGTTCATCGCCACCTGCAATTATCTGGAGACCATCCCTTACGCACTCCGCGACCGCATGGAAATCATCGAGCTGCCCGGTTACACCGAGGAGGAAAAAGTCCATATCGCCAATGGATACCTCGTCAAGAGGCAGCTTAAGGAAAACGGGCTCACGCCTGAACAATGCCGCTGGACCGATGAAGCGATTCGTACCGTCATCGACGATTACACGCGCGAGGCCGGTGTCCGCAAACTGGAACGCCGCATCGGGGCGGTCTGCCGCAGTGTCGCCGCCGATGTCGCCCGGGATCAGCTCGCCCCCGGAGGCGTCGAAATCACTCCGGATAAGGTCGGCGAAATCCTCGGTCCCGCCGATTTCATCCGGGAAGAAAAACTCAAGACCAGCAAGCCCGGCGTCGTCACCGGCCTCGCTTACACCGCCTTCGGCGGCGATATCCTCCACATCGAAGCCATCAGCTATCCCGGAAAAGGAAACGTCGTCCTCACCGGCCAGCTCGGCGAAGTCATGCGCGAGTCCGTGCAGGCAGCTCTCAGCTTGGTCCGCAGCCGCGCGGAATCGCTGGGCATCGACACGGAGGTTTTCGAAAAACGCGATGTCCATGTCCACGTGCCCGCGGGCGCAATCCCGAAAGACGGCCCTTCCGCCGGGATCGCGATGTTCACTGCACTCGCTTCTCTGCTCTCCGACCGGCCCGTCAACAAGGAAGTCGCCATGACCGGCGAGATCACCTTGCGCGGCCTCGTCCTTCCCATCGGCGGGCTCAAGGAGAAAACCATCGCCGCCCTCCGCGCCGGCGTCACCGTGGTCC
Organism: Verrucomicrobiales bacterium; assembly: GCA_024638765.1. Classification (GTDB taxonomy): domain Bacteria; phylum Verrucomicrobiota; class Verrucomicrobiia; order Verrucomicrobiales; family DEV007; genus JAHEJT01. The sequence goes on along the minus strand of JAHEJT010000142.1, from coordinate 7,155 downwards.
TCATCCCCAAGCTGAACGAGAAGGATATCCTCGAACTTCCAGACGAAGTCAAAGAACGGCTCGAAATCGTCCTCGTCGACACGGTCGACGACGTCCTCGCGCATGCCCTGGAGAAGAAGTAACCCGCTCAATGCAGGACAGGCATCCTGCCTGTCCCCAAGCCCCACCCGGTGCCGGCGGCGCCGCACGTCCGCCGGTAGCAAGGGTTCCCAAGGCGAACACTCTGGGCGGCCTGCGAATCACCATCGACAGCCGCGGGGTGAACAAACCGGCGACATCCGTGAGCTGGTTCGAGGCAGCCACCTTCGTGAACTGGCTGAATACCTTCACCGGAGCTACACCCGCTTACAAGTTCAGCGGCTCCACTTTTCAATTGTGGCAGTCGGGGGATGCGGGCTTCGATGCTTCCAATCCCTACCGCAACAGCCAGGCCCTCTATTTTCTTCCGAGCGCGGATGAATGGTACAAGGCTGCTTACTATGACCCGGTCGCCGGCGCCTACAACCAGTGGCCCACCGGAAGCACTTCCCCTTTTCCCGTCGCATCCGGCACCACCGCGAACACGGCGGTCTTCGGCCAACCAACGGGCGCCAGCCCAGCCGATATCATGTCGGCCGGAGGACTGAGCCCCTACGGAACCCTGGCGCAGGGCGGCAACGTGTGGGAGTGGTACGAGTCGGCCGCCGACGGCGTCAATGATTCTCCAACCGAAACGCGTTCACAGCGCGGCGGCAACTGGTCTTCATGCATTTTCAACCTCGATTCGGCGGGACAGTTCTTCATTCCTCCGCAGTTTGAATTAGACATTAGCGGCTTTCGCGTCGCCATGGCGATCCCCGAACCGTCCCGCGCGATGCTCGCGATGACCGGCCTGGCCGCAGCGTTCTTGTGCAGAAGGCGGTAGCGTGGGGCAGGTTTTCAACCTGTCTTTCCGAGTAGCCCGCCGCTCCGCGGCGGAGTGCCGTGCCCCATCGGAAAAATGGACCCGACTGCCCACATTCCCCCGACTGTCATCCCCCCGCAGTTGTCATCCCGAGCGAAGTCGAGGGATCTCGCGATTGCTCTAACAGCTTTCGATCGACCACAGCACCGTCGCTTTCTCGTCCAAGCGCCCGCTCGGCAATCGCACGAAGCGAAGAAGCCCTAGATCGGTGTAGATACGAGTGGGAGATCCCTCGACTTCGCTCGGGATGACACATCAGGAAGGACCCGGAAAAATGGTCAGGCACTCGGCCTGTCCGCCGTAGCTTGAAAAGCGAAGGCGGAAGCGCAGCCTAGAGACCATTGTGACGCAGGCGTCTCGCCTGCGATCTGGCCGGCGCGCAGGCAAGACGCCTGCGCCACAATCAAAACTACCGCCTGCGCGTCCTCGCTCAGTGCGGATAACTCAACAACCCAAAATCAAAAAAGGTCCATCCCCAATCTTTGGTGCAGACCCAAAATTGGTCGGGCTGACTGGATTCGAACCAGCGACCTCCTCGTCCCGAACGAGGCGCGCTACCAAACTGCGCTACAGCCCGTGAAAGATCAGGGTGTCAGGATACGCCAACTCTGGAAACCGTCAAGCTTGCGCCGCTCACGAATCGCGTTCGTCCCAATAGCCGAGCCGCCGGGTTGACAACCCGTCTAATCATGCAAAGAGTGGCGCCTACATATGATGCCTAGCCGGACCAGGAGCAAAAAGACACAGGCGATTTCGTCTACGCATCTGCACCTGTTCTCTTTTGTCGCTCTTTTGATTTTCACGATTCCGGTTGATGCTGCCGTTGTGAGCTTTACGAACCGGGTGGATTTCAATACCGCAACCGCCGGTCTTGGCAGTGCGATTACCGAAAGCTTCGATGCGTTCACGCTCGATACGATGCTATCGACCAACCAGCCCGCGCCGACGCCATTTACAGGCTTTGCCGCATATCATCAAGGCACCGGGGGTATTGCTGCGGGCGTCCTGGTTCAGGCTGTCGATGTCGCGCCATTCACGGCCAGCGGTGCGTTTGCCCCGGGAACGACGCCTTACCTGGTCGTCCTTGCCGCCAGGGCAGGCAATGGGGTCGACGGTGCAAGCAGCCAGACGTTTGTCCTACCTGATTCCGGCACACTCGCTTTCGGGTCTGATTATCAACAGTGGGGCGACAGCGGGAACATAACGGACGTTGAAGTCACCACCAGCGCGGGGATCTTTACGGTGCTCAATCCTGCCGCCATGGTTGGATTTCTGGGATTCCACACCACGGAGCCGGGCGAGAGCATCCAGTCGATAACGTGGTTGCCGAGGCCGGGAGGATCCCTGGGCTTCGATGCGATTGGGGTCGACAACGTAACGACTGTCATTCCCGAACCGGGCACAATCTCACTCTTGGCGGTCTTCTACTGCATGATGCTGGATAGGCGACGGCGCAGGTTGTGGCGTCAGCGTAGGGCTTGGTAGGGCAGCCGGGACAGTTGCCTCCCATCACGGAGAAAAGCCGAAGCTCAATTTCACGGCGGCGTATTAATAGGAGGAAACTGCTTTTCAGGGCCTCCCATTGCGACCGTTGATCACGCCGATGATGCCTTCCCAGAGACCGTGAAGGCGGCAGCCGCCCTAACCGATTCCAAAAATTTGTATAGTACTTTGTATCGTACCGAAAAAAATTGGGTCATTTGGGACCACGTGGGACTACCTCGACACCGCGCGCGACACCCTGAAAGTGAGCACTTTGACCACGTGAGACCACTTGGGACAAAGTGGGACCAATTCCCCGGGCAAAGGTCCCGAACGAGGCGTTCACCCCGTTTGAGGCCTCCGGCCTCTAATGAGGCGCTACCAAACTGCGTTTACCCCGTTTGAGGTCACCGACCTCTAACGGGGCTACAGCCCGTAAAAGATCAGGCGATCCGATTACGCCAACGCGAGGCTTCGTCAAGCCCGGCACTTCTGATCATTGTGCCTCGCATCGCTCCCGTGGTAGAAATCGTCCATGCCACGCCGCGAACTCAGCCGCCCCGATCAAATCGAATCCTGGCTCAAACAATGGGGCTCCCAACTGGAAAACCCGGGAAGCCTTATCCTCATCGGATCAGCCGGCCTTCTCTGGCATGCTGCCCGGCGCGGCATCGATACTTCACTGCCCGAGAACAGTATGGACGTCGATCCCGTGACTGACGACGAAGAAGTGGCGCGCCTCGCTTACGATTGCCTCATCGGCAGTGAATTCGAGGCCGAGCATGGTTGGCACGTCAATCTCATGCCCAAGAGCGTCCTCGACGAATTGCCAAAAGGTTGGAAGAGCCGTTCCGCGACAAAATCCTACGAGAACTTGAGCGTCCAAGTGCCCTCACCTGAAGATCTGCTCGCACCCAAACAACGCCGGGACGAGCCGCGCGACCGCGCCCACCTTGCGTGGGCGAAGGAAATGGGTTTACTTGAAGGCCACACCTGATGCGAGAACTCACATTCCAGGACGAAGCGCGGCTTGAATACGGGCGTCTGCTTTGGCACAACGCGGATGCGAAAGCGCGCCTTCTTCGCCACTGGACCGATCCACGTCATCCCTACGCCGAACGCTTCCAGGAAAAATTTCGCCCGTGGATTGAACGCCTCCTTTCGCGCTCCGAAGAAGATGACGATCAACTCGATACGGAACTCCGCAAAGCCGGCCTCAGCCTCCGGGTGATCGTGAAAGAGATCCCCCCTGTGTTTGGGTCATTCTATTAGGAGAACAATTACCTGGCAGCGCCCGTTTCAGCGGGAGCGATCTCGGACCGTGACCTGAAACTTCATGCCAGCCATCGATTAGAGGCAATTTTCAGGCCAAGAAACCGCCTCTAACGCCCTCTGAGAAGCCTAAAAATCACCTCACTTTTTGAGGCCAAATAACTTCCCGCGGTCCGACCCGAGACACCGATCTGCTAAGTCGCTTCGCGTCTTTTTGAGAGCTGCTCAGAAGCGACAGGGCAGTCCAAACTGCAATACAGCCCGTCACCTGAGGCAAGCGGTGAGGCAAAGAACCACAAATCGCCGGTCTTGCCAAGTTCGAAACAGGCCAGGACCAGGCCGCCGCCATCCGGGTATTGCGCTCCCGCTGATTTTCTATTCCAATCACCGCATGCCGCACCCGCCCGCCAGGAAAGGCCCCGCCCGACACCGGAGATCCGGAATCCTCGCGTCCCTCCTTTTATTCGCCCTGCTCACCGGCGCCTTCCTCCATGCACGCGAAGATGTCGACTACCGCTTCGGCAAAAAAATCTTCTCCCCCGGCTCACCGGAACATGCCGCCCTTTCCACGGCAGCGCCCTATCTTGAGAATGAAAAATTTATCATGCGCCAAGACTACTGGAAAAGCGACCTGCGCACCGGCTCGGGTAAGGCCCTCCGGCTCCAATTCTTCAAAGGACACACCTACCGCTTTTTCTTTGCCGCCCACCCGGAAAATCTTACTGCCAAGCGCAGCGTCCATCTCTCAATCCTGGCGCCGGATTCTTCGGTCGTCGCCGATTCCGTCTCCGAACCTGCCTCCACGGTCGCCGCCGCCCATCTCACCCCGGATTCCACCGGTCTCTATCTCGTCCTTCTCCGCCTGGAATCCGCCGAAGAATCCGCCGAAGAATCCGCCGAAGACACGGACGAAAAAATGAAGGAACAGCAGATCCCCTGCGTCCTATTCTATGGGTACGAATAGGGTTTCGGGTATCAGGTATTAGTTAACAGGTGGCGAACTCAGTTGCGTGGGGCTCTGATCCGGCCGTGCGGATCGGCAACAGGATAGACGTGCTGGAAAACAAAACCATTTAACCGCATTTCCCAATACCCGATACACGATACCCGATACCCAAAACCCCCTTGCATCCCCGTCCCAGCCACCTAGAATTACCGCACATGAAAACCACAACCCTTTCCTTCGCAATCGCCGCCGCCGTATTCACCACAACCGCCAACGCGGATGACGCTGTCGACTGGGCCAAAGACATCTGGCCCTTCATTGAAAACAGCTGCGTCAATTGCCACAAGGCCGAGTACACCGACGAAACCACCGGCCGCGTCAAGAAACCCAAGGCCGAACTCCGCTACGACGGCAAGAAGTTCATTCTCAAGGGCGGAGAAAACAACGACGAAGAGCCCACCCTCACGCCGGGCGATCCCGAGAAAAGCGCCATACTCCAGCGCACGCTGCTCGACCCCGAGCACGACGATTTCATGCCTTCTTCAGACAAGTACGACCCCCTCACCCCGGAGCAACAGAAACTCCTCGAAACCTGGATTAAGCAGGGCGCCGATTTCGGCGATTGGGTCGGCGCCACTGAATAGTGGCCCACCCGCCCTCGACACCGCAGAGATCGTCAAGTCGGCCAAGGTTTGACCGACAACATGAAGCGAAGCAGGTAGCCCGCCGGCAGCGCCTTCCTCTGAAAGTGGGACGGGTTGCCAACCCGTCCTAGGTCTCGTCGTGGGAACCGTTTTGCATGCGCAGCGTGATGTAGTCGTCGTCCCAAGACGGTAGTCCAGCCTTCCTCTCGCCCCCTATTAACCGAGAACCGATAACGGATAACGGGCGGCGCAGCCACCCCCTGAAAGAATCCCCCTCTCCCGGCGTTTATACCTGTGACATCTTATGAAAAAACCGACGCTTTCAAGTCTGATCCTGCCAGTCATCGCCATTATCGCTGTCACTTCCCCGGCGCTCCACGCCAAGGTCGACTGGAAAAAGCAGGTCTGGCCCTTCATCGAACGGAGTTGCGTCGACTGCCACAAGGCCCCCTACGAGGAGGGCGGGAAAATCAAGGAACCCAAAGCCGAACTACGCTTTGACGGCGCCTGGGGGATCATGGCGGGCGGCGAGAACGGCCCCGTCCTCGTCCCCGGAAAAGCCGCAGACAGCGAGATGTATTTCCGGGTCACCCTTCCCGAAGACGACTCCGATTTTATGCCCTCCAAGGGCGAGGTCCTCACGGAGGCGGAAAAAGACCTTCTCAAAACGTGGATCGAAGAAGGCGCCGATTTCGGCGGCTGGGAAGGAAGCCTGGAAGGAAAGCCCGAAGAGAAGGCCGCGAAACCCGAGCGGAAGCTCGCCCCCCTCAAACCCAGCATCTACGAAACCCTTGCCAAGGGCGTCAAGCCCCCGGCCAAGGACGCCGTGGAGGCGGTCGCCAATTCCGGCGCGAGAGTCGAGCCCCTTGCCATGGATCATCCCTTTTACCGCGTGGATTACTTTAATGCCCGCGACGATACCAACGACGCCACTGTCGCCGTCCTCGGCAAGCTCAAAGAGAACATCGCCCAGCTCAACCTCGCGGAAACCGGTATCACCGATGCCGGCTTGAAAGAGGTCGCCGGCCTGGTGCATCTCGTGCGACTCGATCTGCATCAGACCGCGATCGGAGACAAGGGACTCGCACATTTGCAGAATCTTTCCAATCTTCGTTACCTCAACCTTTACGACACCCAGGTCACGGATGCCGGTCTTCGGCAACTCGCGAATCTCAAGAATCTCGTGGCGGTATACCTTTGGAAATCCAAGGTCACCGACAAGGGCGTCAAGAATCTCCAGCAGAAGCTTCCCAAAGCCACCATCAGCTGGAAGTAGAGCCGCCTCCGGCAAGGTGACACAGGCGGGACGCCTGTCTCACCATGGCCCGCCGCGCAGCCGCCGCCCCCCCGAATCGTATTGCCATTGTAACTCCCCCGGGCTACAAATTTACCCGCTCCCCTACCGCCTCGTCCCCAGTCTCCAACCCGCTCACCCAGTGAGAACCGAAGCCCCAGACTCTCCCCCCGGAGTCCGGCCCGCGGCCGCATCCCGCCGCCGCGGCATCGCCCTCATCACCGTCCTCTCGCTGCTGGCTATCACCACGATTCTCGTGGCCGCGTTCTTTTCTCTCGCCAGAATCGAACTCGTTTCTTCGCAAACCTACACCGACGGAATCCGGTCCTACCAACTCGGAGAGACCGCGGTCAACCTGGTCGTCAGCCAGCTCCGCAAAGCGACCGCCCCCTCTGCCGGCGGCTCCAACGCTTACGTCTGGACCAGCCAGCCCGGCGTCATTCGCAGATATAATGTCGACGGTAATTTCGTGTCCGCCCACAAACTCTATTCCGATGCGGATATGATCCTCGAGGCGACCGGGGGGAGCGACGACTCAGGAGAGCCCGAGAACGCGGAGCAACTCCTCGTCCGC
>JAHEJT010000294.1 GCA_024638765.1 Verrucomicrobiales bacterium | reverse complement strand
GCTATGGTCCGCAACCGGCTTTACTACTCCGTCAAGCCGTTCCTCCCGCGGGGGCTGCGTATGGCGGTGCGGCGCCATCATGCCGCCAGAATCCGCCGCCGCTCTGAACACCTGTGGCCTATCAATAAATCTGCAGGCCGCGCGCCCCAGGGATGGCCGGGCTGGCCCGGGGGAAAACAGTTCGCCCTGATCCTGACCCACGACGTGGAGTCCAGGGTCGGCCTCGACCGGGTGCGCCAGCTGGCCGAGTTGGAGATGAGGCTCGGATTTCGTTCGTCCTTCAATTTCGTCCCGGAAGGCGATTACACGGTGCCGGTGGAGTTGCGCGACTGGCTTACGGACAACGGGTTCGAGGTCGGTGTCCATGATCTCCACCACGATGGGCAACTCTATTCATCGCGCAGAGGATTTCGCAGGAAGGCGCAAAGCATCAATGGATATCTTAAGGATTGGAGGGCGGTGGGGTTCCGCTCCGGCTTCATGCTGCGCCGCCTCGATTGGATCCACGATCTCGAGATTCTCTACGACGCTTCGACTTTTGACAGCGATCCCTTCGAGCCACAACCGGAAGCTGCAGGCACCATTTTTCCATTCTGGGTCGGCGGTGAAAATGGAAGCGGTTATGTCGAGCTGCCGTATTCGCTGAGTCAAGACACCACCCTTTTCCTCCTCCTGCGTGAGACGGACACGCGTGTTTGGGATCGGAAGCTGGAGTGGATTGCGCAACAAGGGGGCATGGCCCTCATGAACACCCATCCTGACCACGTCTGCTTCGATGAGAGCGGGTTGGGAAAGGACGACTACCCTGTTGCTTTGTACGAGGGATTTCTCAAAAAGTTGATGTCCGAATGGGAGGGCCGTTTTTGGCACCCGCTGCCCAGGGAGGTGGCGGAGTTTGCGCGTGAACACAGGCGTGACCACGAGGCGAGACCGGCTCGCGTTGGTTCTTTTGACGGCGGCGCCCGGCGCCGGACCGGGAAGATCTGGATCGACTTGGAGAACACGCCCCACATTCCCTTTTTTACGCCCATCATCGAAGAGCTCGAACGACGCGGCCACACTGTCGTTCTGACGGCGCGCGACGCCTTTCAGACCTGCGAAATGGCCGCCCAATACGACCTGCCATTCGTGAAAATCGGCCGGCATTACGGCAAGAAACCCTTCCTTAAAGTGTTCGGTTTGCTGCGCCGCGGGCTGCAGTTGATCCCCTTTGCGAGGAGGGAAAAGCCTGCGCTGGGCCTGAACCATGGCGCGCGCGCACAGATACTGGCGTGCAATCTGTTGGGCATCCCGTCCGTCATGCTCATGGATTACGAATACACCAAGACCCTGCCGATGGTGCGGCCCACCTGGGAAATCGTCCCGGACGTGCTGCCCAATGACGGCCTGCACTGCGCGACCAAGGACAAGATTCGAAAGTACTCGGGTATCAAGGAGGATGTCTATGTCCCGTTCTTCAGGCCCGATCCCTCGATTCTTTCGTCCCTCAATCTGAATGGGGGAATCATTGTGACAGTGCGGCCGCCGGCCACCGAGGCCCATTACCACAACCCGGAGGCGGAGCGCGTCTACAGCACACCGGGTGTGCAAGCCGTCCTTCTCCCGCGGAACGATGCTCAGAAAAAGCAGCTCACGTCCGAGTATCCTCAGTGGTTCGTCGATTCCAAGGTGGTGATCCCGGACCAGGTCGTGGATGGTTTAAACCTGCTCTGGCACTCGGACCTGGTCGTCAGTGGCGGCGGGACCATGAACCGGGAGGCCGCGGCGCTGGGGGTGCCGGTTTACAGCATCTTCAGAGGCAAGATTGGCGCCGTGGACCGCGCCCTCCAGGAGCAGGGGCGGTTGACGATGATCGAGACCGTCGATCAGGCCCGGAATTCGATCCCGCTTGAGCCCCGGTCCAAGGAAGCCGATCCGAAGTTTAAGGAACGGCAGGCCTTGAGTGATATCGTCGCGCACATCGAGGACGTGCTCGCGGCACAAGCGTCCGAATAACCTCAATCCTATCCCCCAAGACTGGACCATTCATGGCAAAGAACCTCAAACTGCTCATCATCGCCGGCGCCCGGCCCAATTTCATGAAGATCGCGCCGTTGATCCACGCGATCCAGGAGCGTCCGGCAAGCGGCCCCGGGATCGATTACAAGCTGGTGCACACCGGGCAGCACTACGACGCGAAGATGTCCGAGATCTTTTTCGGGGAGCTGGGTATACCCGCGCCCGATATCAACCTGGAAGTGGGCTCCGGCTCCCACGCCGAGCAGACTGCGCACGTCATGACGCGCTTCGAGAAGATCTGTGAGGCGGAGAAACCAGACTGGGTCGTGGTGGTGGGGGATGTGAATTCGACGATGGCGTGCACCCTGGTCGCGGCCAAGATGGGGATCAAGGTGGCGCATGTGGAAGCGGGATTGCGAAGCTTCGATCGCACCATGCCGGAGGAGATCAACAGGATCGTCACCGACTCCCTTGCGGACCTCCTGCTGACGCCTTCCGAAGACGCGAACGAGCATCTCCGGCGGGAAGGAATTCCCGAAGAGAAGATTCGTCTTGTCGGCAACATCATGATCGACACGCTCATCCAGAACCTGGAGAAGGCGCGTGGCCGAGACGTTCTGAAATCCGCCGGACTCGGCAATGAGGATTTTGTCTATGTCACCCTGCATCGCCCCTCGAACGTCGATGCAGAGGAAAGCCTGAATGGAATCATGTCCGAGTTGCGGCGCCTCTCGGAGCGGATGCCGGTCGTCTTTCCGATGCATCCCCGGACGGGAAAAATACTGTCGGAATTCGGCATTTCATTGAACGGATCGAATGGATTACTGATCCTGGAGCCGGTTGGATATCACGATTCTCTTTATCTCACCGAGCATGCGCGTCTTGTGCTGACGGATTCGGGTGGTCTCCAGGAGGAATCAACCTACTTCCGCACGCCCTGCCTGACCCTGCGTCCCAACACGGAGCGGCCGGTAACGGTGGATCTTGGAAGTAATAAGCTCACATCCCTGCCGCAGCTCCGCGATGACATCGAGGAGGTGTTGGAGGGCGCCGATCGGAGGGGGAGTGTGCCGCCTCTGTGGGATGGCCGGACCGCCGGACGCACCCTGGAAGAGATCGTTCAGGCGTCCTAATAGACTGTCAACTTTCAATTGATGCATGTAAAGTAGCTGCGGCATCCTGCCGCAGAATTCTTGAAGGTCCTGCGCCTGGAAGGCGCAGCCACTTTCGAGCCATCCAGTTTGCAGCATAACCCTCTGTCACATCAAAGTTGACGCTCTACTAGGCTGTATTCACCATCCGATGGAAACGGATCAAGAAACAGCGGGCCTGACCGAAGCCACGCAGAAACTGCTGGCCTATTGCCGGTCGCAAGACTGGGCGGGGTATGACCCCTACGACGCGCTCAACAGCGGAATTTTTAAAGCGTTACCTTTTCTCGATTCCCACTGGCCCCGGCTGATCCTGACGCAGGGATTGAAGCGCAGCCCGGTCAATTTGCGCCGCTTTTTGCGGGTGCCGAAGACTCAGAATCCCAAAGGACTGGCGCT
>JAHEJT010000293.1:980-3576 GCA_024638765.1 Verrucomicrobiales bacterium | reverse complement strand
CTCGCAAGCGGCACCGTGGATAATCCCGAGATTGTCGTCACCGGCATGAACGAAGCTCTGCGCGGCCGCCGCAAGGCCGAACCTCCTGCCCGCTGGGGAGAGGCGGTCGCCGCTCTCGAGAAGCGCGACGATCCCGAACTCGACCGTCTCGTCAACGAACTGTCCATCGTCTTCGGCGACGGACGCGCCGCCGACGAAGTGCGCGCCCTCGTCAAAGACAAGCATGTTGACGCCGAAGCCCGGCGCAACGCCATCGAAGCGCTCGTGCAGAGCCGCGACCCGGAGATCGCGCGCCTGCTTCGAACCCTCGTCAACGATCGCGACCTCGCCACCGCCGCCATTCGGGGCCTGGCAGCTTTCGACGACCCGTCAATCGCGACCTTACTGGTCGACCGCTATCCTTCGATGCGCCAGGCCGCTCAAATCGAGACCGTGAACACGCTCGCCAGCCGGCCCCTGTCCGCGGCGGCTCTCATTGCCGCCATCGAGAGCGAAAGAATTCCCGCGGCGCGGGTCTCGGCCTTTCAAATTCGTCAACTCCGCAACCTTGGTGATGCAGGCATCGGCGAAAAATTGAAATCCATCTGGCCCGATCACCCCGCACTGACCGGACAGAAAGGCGAACTGTTCGAGAAATATCGCAAGCTCGCCACGCCCGCGAAGATCGCCGCCGCCGATCCCGCCGAGGGCCGCGTTCTTTTCCAGTCGCTCTGCGGTTCCTGCCACAAGATGTTCGGGCACGGCGGCGCCATCGGCCCGGAACTCACCGGCTCCGATCGTCGCAACGTGAATTACCTCCTCGAGAACATCATCGATCCCAGCGCCACGCTGGCCGAGAATTACCGTCTCTCGGTCGCGACCTTGAAAGACGGTCGTGTGCTCTCGGGAGTGATCGCCGGCGAGGATGGCGATGAGATTCGGCTTCAAACCATTGCCGAGCAAATGACGGTTCGCCGGAGTGATATTGAAATGCTTGAGACTTCGCAGCTGTCACTCATGCCCGAGGGGCTGCTCGCCGCGCTCAGCGAGGAACAGGCGCTCAATCTTTTCGCCTTCCTGATGTCGGCAAAATCACCCTGACCATGGAGGGAAACGCTCTGTCGTTTCCCAAGGATCCATGTCGCAATCACGGAAACGACAGAGCGTTTCCCTCCATTTCCAGGACGTTACGCCGGCGCTATCTCGGGGCCGATATTCTTGCGACTGCGAAGGGGGTTGCGACCTTAGCAGACTGACGTCATCGTTGGCTCACATGGACGTTCCCGAAATCATCACCTGCGTCGATTGCGGCGAGAAAGCGCATCGCCTCACCGAGCCGCCTGAGGACGGTTGGTCCCACGGCGATTTCGTGGCTTATCGATGCTCGGGCTGCAACGATCGCTGGGATCTCGTCGTGGAAGATTCCGCGGAACGCCCTTTCGCCGAGGAAGCCCAGGAGTTCATGCGGAAACGGCGCGAGGAACAGTAGTCCCCGCGCTGCCCATTGGGCCGGAGGGAAACCTCCATCGTTTCTCAAATTCGGCGACGACAGAGCGTCGCCCTCCATCTCTTCACACGGAGCGCGGGAACACTCTAAAAGAAAAACCGCAGCCCGCCGAAGAATGTCCATCCGGAAAAGTCCCCGCCGTCGCCGGCCTTATCGTTCATGTCGGAGTATTCGACACCGGTGATCAGCTTCAACTTGTGCCCGTAAAGGTAGTAATTCAGACCGACATAGCCGGCGTGATAACTTTCGCCCATGGCATCGCCAAGCCCGCCGATCTCCTGTTCATACCGGCTCTGCAGCATGAGCGAATCGTTCGACCCATGCGCATACTGGTATCGCGCCACGAAATCCAGGCGGTCTTTGATAATGCTCATGCTCGGCTGCACGATGACGCCGAACGTATTGCCGTTGCCCCCCTGCCCGCTCGAATACAGCACGTGACTCGTGACGTCGAATCGCCCGCGCTTGCCCATCACGCTCGTTGAGATCGCGTGACGATACCCGCCCGAGGTCGTCGCGCTCCCGCCGTTGTAAAGATAATCGACGCGCCACCACGTGTCCTCGAGGATTCCCAACCCCGTATCGAAATCGACGCCGAAATTCGCGAGAAGGCGGAAGCCATCGTCGTCGAACGAGGCATTGGTCGCCGTTCCGTCAAAGCCGCCAACGCCCCAGGCCCAGTTCTCCCGCTCCCCGCTCACGTAAACTCCGACCGACCGGGGCGGCGCAAGCTGATTGATAAGCAGAGAGCGCTCCACGGTAAGCATGGTGTTGGACGACTGGCTCCACTCCTGTGACCACAGTATCGTCTGTTGCCCGGCCTTGACGCCGAACTTCTCGCTGCGTCGCCAGGAAATCCAGGCGTCCTCGAGGTTCTGCGAATCGAAACTCGTGGTCTCCCCGTTGCGCTTGAAGGTCGCGCGGACGACGAAATCGTCGAGAAACCGAACGCGCAGACCGAGACGCGCCCGCCGCAGTTCGGAACCGTTCCAGCTCCCCTGGCTCGCCGAGACCGCACCATATTGAAGGTGATATCGACCGGTGATGCGGAGTTCCTGGATGAACGGAGCATCGGGATTGTCGATGAGCACGGGCAACGCCCAGAGTTTA
>JAHEJT010000293.1:0-970 GCA_024638765.1 Verrucomicrobiales bacterium | reverse complement strand
ACGGCGTCGGGAGCGACCGTCGAGAGAGAAGCGCCAAAAAGCCCCGGAACCGACTCCTGGGCCTCACCGGAAGCTTCCGCCTCGGCCTGGGCGGCGTTCTCTCCACCCGACTGAGCATAGGCGATCGCCGGCAACGCCCCCAAAAGGCACGACACCAAAACCAGCCTCAAAAAGCCCTGATTCTCTTTGCTAAAAACCCGCATGCCCCCCGGGGACGGTTTCCCCCGCTCCCGACGTCTGGCTTGTAGCACTTCTTTGACGCCCTCTCAATCTCAGAAATCGGCCTGCATCGAAAAGTAAACCCCGGTCCTAACCTCCGGTTCACCAGGGACGGGTCATCCCGTTTTACAAAGACGACGTCTTTGCATTCATGATGGAGGGAAACGCTCCGTCGTTTCCGTAGATTCTTGGGAAACGACAGGGCGTTTCCCTCCTTCAATCAGGCAGCGAACCGGTCCACACAGAGCCTGAAGAAAACAAGCCCCACCCGGGCGAGACGCGCGCCCCGCCCGGGTGGATGAGATCGAGAGCTGACGGTTACTTGTCGCCCGCGCCTTTGGCGATCGCTTCCATCACGTTATCGAGATTGAAGCTGCCGGGTTTCTGACGGGGAGGGAACTCCTTGAAGCTCTGCAGCCATTCCCCGACATAGGCGCCGGCAGGGGCGAAGATGAACATGTGATCCACCCACCATCTCGGGTAGCCGATCGACTCATCATGGGCGCGCTCGAAGGGATCCATGCGCAAGTTGCACAGCATCGGCGCGCGCAGCGCCGTGAACGGGTTCTGCCACACGTGATAGCCGTGGGCATCCTGCATCAGGAAAGTGATTTTCCAGTTGTTGTAGCGCAGGGCCGCGACGCTGCCGTCGTCGGTCCAGTAGAGAAACTCTTCGCGCGGCCACTCTTCGGCCTCTCCTTTGAACGCGGGAATCAGGTTGTAGCCGTCGAGGTGGACCTTGTAATTCATG
>JAHEJT010000024.1 GCA_024638765.1 Verrucomicrobiales bacterium | reverse complement strand
TTCATCCTTCATCCTTCATCCTTCATCCTTCATCCTTCAAAAGGCCCCACCGCTTCCTCCCAGAGCTCCACCTCGCCCGGTATCCCTTCCGCGTCCAATCCATCCACGATTTCTTCGCGCCGTGGCTCCACCACTCCTTCATCGCGGATTTGCTCTTCATCCGCCGGATAATCGGGAAACACCAGGCGCGCCAGGTACCAGCACGCCCACGCCCGCCAGGCGCGCTGCGATTTGCGCGGCTCCACCATCCGCGTCGCCAGATGCTGGTAATGCCTCCTCGGATTTCCAATGAACTGATCCGCTTGACGATGCGACATCACCCAAAGCGCCGCTGCGTAAGGCAAAGGCCATTTTCGTAAAATGGATTCATCCCCCTGCAAATCCGCGCCCAGCGCCCGGTTGATGAGGAGCAGTGATTGCGCCGGGTATCCCTGCAACCACAACGAATGCGCACACATCAGTGCCGTCTCATAAAAGAGCGGGGGGCTCTCCCCGCGCACCGCGCCCATGGCCGCCGCAGTCATCACCTCTTCCGGCAGAGGCAAATAAGGACAACGTGCTAACTGTTCGCAATGAAATCTCTGGAGCACCATCTTATCTTGGAACCAGTTCACTCTCCGCATTGCGGTGCCTGTCTGTCAAATAAGCCGCACGATTTCTGTCATTTCCGTGCAAAAGGATTAAACTATCGTCATGCACACGCCGAAGGCTCCGGAACCCGACGTCTTCCTCGACGCAATTCAGAACCTGGATCACGCGTTCAAATTCGCAAACATTCACTCGGAAGCGATCGAGCGCCTCAAGTATCCCAAGATGATGATCCATGTCTCCATCCCAATCCGGATGGACGACGGCAGCATGCGCGTGTTCGAGGGCTATCGCGTCCGTCACGACGATACCCGCGGCCCGAGCAAGGGCGGCATTCGCTATCATCCGGACGTCAACCTCAGCGAGGTCAAGGCCCTCGCCTTCTGGATGACCTGTAAGACCGCCGTCGTCAATATCCCCTTCGGCGGCGCCAAGGGGGGCGTCATCGTCAATCCCAAGGAACTCTCCCCCATGGAACTGGAACGCCTCAGCCGGGGGTTTATCCAGCGGATCGCCGACTTCATCGGACCGGAGACCGATGTCCCCGCTCCCGATGTCTACACCAATCCCATGATCATGGGCTGGATGATGGACGAATTCTCGAAGATCCGACGCCACCACATTCCGGCGGTCATCACAGGCAAACCGATTCCCCTCGGCGGCAGCCAGGGACGTCTCGATGCCACCGGCCGAGGCGCGTATTTCTGCGTCAAGGAACACGAGAAGCAGCGCGGCTGGAAACCGGAAAATGTCACCGTCGCCGTGCAGGGATTCGGTAACGCCGGACAGAGCATCGCCCGCCTGCTCCATGCCGACGGTTACCGTGTCGTCGCCGTCAGCGATTCCCAGGGAGGCATTTACCGCGAAGAAGGATTCCATGTGCCCAGTTTGATCCAGGCAAAGCAATCCACGCACCGGCTTCACCCCGTTTACTGCACGGATTCGCTCTGTGAACTGATCGATACCTCCCGAATCAGCAACGAAGAACTCCTGGAGCTGGACGTCGATATCCTGGTGCCCGCCGCGCTCGAATGCGTCATTACTTCCGAAAACGCCTCCCGCATCAAGGCCCGGACCATCCTGGAAGTGGCCAACGGGCCCGTGGAATCCGCCGCCGATCCCGTCCTCCGCGAGCACGGAGTCTTCGTTATCCCGGACATTCTCGCCAACGCCGGGGGCGTCACCGTCAGTTACTTCGAGTGGGTCCAAAACAAGGCCGGTTACTATTGGACCGAGGAAGAAGTGCACGCCAAGCTCCACCTCATCATGACGCGCGAATACCGCGCCGTCAGCGAGCTGGCTGAAATTCACGACGTCGATATGCGCACCGCCGCCTACATCCACGCCCTCACCCGGATCGGCGAAGCCATCACCGCCCACGGCACGAAAGAATACTTCCGCAACAACAAGTAGGCGGCTTCGACCCTCGCCTTATTCCCGCGGCTCCGCAGGGACGCGTCGCCTTACCTTCGCCGGCCGGGTATTCGCAAGCTTATCCTTACCCACGCCCACGGAATACTGTGTCCGCCACGTTGCGCAAGTACTGCTCGTCGGTCATGCCGGCGAGATCTTCGGGCGGGAATGTCACCATCTCCCGGAAATAATCCGCCATTTCGCCGAAAAGACGCACCCTTTCCTCCGGTTCGAAATCGTCGCGGCGCGCCAGGGCGTGCATTACCATCTGCCCCTCCTCGGGAGATACCCGCTGGCGTAATCGCGCTTCCAGGTGCGGGTGCTCCCTGAAACAATTGTAATACATGCGACCCAGCAAATCCTGGATACGCGGCGCCCGGCTGCGCGGGCTGCGCACCACCAGTGTCCCCGCCGCCAAGTCCCCCAGGCGTTGCGATCGTTTGCTCAGCAAACACGCAAGCCCTCCCACGAAGTAAAACGCCGGAATCGCATCCACGGCGCGCATCAAATTGCGCACCACGATCTGCGTCCCCTTCAAACCGAGTCCGCCCTCATCGATCACCCGCAGCCCCACGACGCGCTTGCCCACCGTCTGCCCCGACCAAAGCCACTCGAGAAGAATCGGGTAACCGATACTCAACACGAAAAAAAGCGCGATCTGCACCGCCACGGCGATGTCCTCCGAAATCACAACCATCAGCTGCAGTCCTTCGCGCAAGGTCGCCTGCATCAAGCTGATGATCACCAGGTCGACACCATAAGCCAGAAACCGTGTCACCGGGCTTGCCAGCGGTTGAGAAAAAACCACTCCTTCCGGTGTCCGGATCTCAAGGCTCGCCGTCCTGCCGATCCCTCCCTTCATGATACCACCGCACTAGAACCTATCTCATAAATCATGGATGGCGCCGCGATAAAGGATTTTGGCATCAGGCCAGGCGCGCTGAGGGAGCGGGTCGAGACCCGCGGGCGAGGCGCAACGCGGCCTGAGGTCAAAAGACTTATCGCCCGAAGGGCCTCTTTGAAGGTATCCGACGCAGTCGCTGACTTCCTATACATCAATCTCTCAGGGCGGGGCCGTGCAGGATTTATGAGATGGGTTCTACCCACGCGATTCCTCCCGTTTCTCGTGCCGGCCGCACCACGCCAGGTAAATCACCAGCAACACCAGTTCCACCAGTCCAAACGCAATTTTCACGCTATAGGGAATCACCGGCTCGTGATGCTGGGAAAGAAACGATTCCACCAGTCCCGCCCACACCAGCAATATCGATGCGCCAAGAATCAAGGTCACCAGGTCCGGACGCACCCGGCGGAGCCGGCCGCGCAACGGCACGTTGGTCCCCCAGCCCAGCATCGCGCGCCCCAGCACCAGTCCCGCCTGCGCCGCAATAAAGATGGCCGGCAACTCGATCACCCCGTGCGGCAAAAGCCAGGCGAATAAGAATTCGGATTCCCCCGCGTGAATGTAATCCGCAAAGACCGCCCCCAGAATGGTCCCATTGTAAAACATCACGATAAATGTTCCCACCCCGTAGGTAAGACCCAGTGCCAGCGCGGTAATGGAAACGCGAATGTTGTTCTGCATCAGGTAAGCCGAGAAGGTCCCTCGACGCCCTCCCTGATCGGCGCGCTCCTCCGGATCGGCGGCCCGCTTCTCTTCCTCGGCCACGCGCTCAGAGGGATCACCCAGCAGATGCGAAAACGGCAGGAGCACATGCTTGGAATCAGGATCCGCCAGCACCACAAAGGTTCCAAAAGCGCTCCCCACCAGCGCCGTCAGGATCGCAAGCCAGAATGCCTTGTAATGACGTCGAAAAGCGCGGGGAAAAGTGCTCGCGAACCAGCCCGCGAACGAACCCCGCCGCCGTCCACGCTCCTCGTGCACGTGCGGATAACTCCTCGCCACCAGCGTCTCAAGGTAACGCTTCAACTCCGGCTCCGCCGAGAATGTCTGAATCTTGGCGAGATCGGATGACGTCCGCTGAAAGAGATAGTGAAAGCGCCGGGCGTCTTCCAGCGTGAA
This sequence comes from Verrucomicrobiales bacterium, assembly GCA_024638765.1. Taxonomy (GTDB): domain Bacteria; phylum Verrucomicrobiota; class Verrucomicrobiia; order Verrucomicrobiales; family DEV007; genus JAHEJT01. Next base: position 40,283 of record JAHEJT010000024.1, on the reverse strand, counting down.
CCTCGTGTCCGACCGCCCCTCGAACTTTCCGAGGAAACTCTCCAGTTCCTTCCAGAAGCCCTGCTCCCGTCGCACGAATTGATCGAGATCAAGAATCACAACAGCTGCCTCCGCTTGACATTCAAATACTGGGTTACCAGTTCTGCGCTGAGACCTTCATGCGCGGGAATGGAGAAATGCATCCCTTTCTGACCCAACTCGCGATCCAACTGCTCCAATTCGCTCCACATGAAATGTCCGGCCAGCCGCTCATAGACGTCTTCCACCGATTCGACGTCCCCGTGCGTGAACAAAGGCTCCGCCCCCTCCGGCTTCAACATCACCGTAATCACCATATGCTGACGGCTGATCAATCGCATGCTCTCGAGATATCCTTCGGCCAACAGCGGATCCGTCAGGTCGGTCAGGATCACCAGCAGCGCCCGTCGCGTCAGGTGACGCCGAATAAAAATCACCAACTCTTCAAAATCCGGCGTCACCTGCTCGGTCTCCAGCGTGTAAAGCATGTCCCGGCACACGTCGTAATGCGCCTTGCCATTGCGCGATCGCACAAAGCCGTCCACCTGACTTGCGAATGTGATCAATCCGAAGAGATCCCCTTGCTCCTCCGCCACCAGGCCCATCACCAGGGCTGCATGCAAAAATCGCTCCAGTTGTGACGTCACTTCTTCGCTCCCACCACCGATGACCTCGCTCCCCGCGGCCGGGCCTCCCCCCGCCCCCGCCCTGGAATCCTCTTCCTCTATCCCCACGCGGATCTCTCTGGCCGTCAAACGTGAATGATCCATGACCACGTAAACTTCCTGGGTCCGCTCGAGTTGAAAAATCTTGGTCATCGGAAACCCGCGCTTGGCGGAGGCTTTCCAGAAAATGTCCCCGTAATCGTCGCCGGGCAGGTACTCGCGCAATTGCTCAAAATCGCGGCCCTTGCCCACTTGTCGCTGTGCGTGAATCCCAACCTCCCCGTGATGCAGGAACAGCGCCGCCAGAGCCTTGCGCTCCATCATTAAGTTCGGATAGATCCGCACCTCGCAGTCCACCGCTCTCCGGTCGCGAAAATCCCACAGCCCAAACGGTGAGCGAGTCTCCAGAAAACAGAAATCGAAGTAAGCGCGCCCTCGTTTCAACGCCTTGATCTTCCATTCGTGTTCCGCGAACTCGCTGTCCAGCGGCAGCACCAGGTCCATAATCGGCCGCGTCGCCGCCAGCGCTTCCCCAAACGGAAGCCCCACCGCCAGTCGCCGGCAACGCATCCCTTCGTTGCGAATTTTCAGCGCCAGGGAAAAATCGTTCCCCTTGCTTGCTCGCACCACGTCCGGCAACTCCACCGTAATCCCGGAGAGCCCCTCGCGGGCGCGCAAGAAATCCAAGCCGGCGATGATGGCGATCACCAGGAGAATCGCCGCGATTCCCGCAAAGGCGGCCGAGGAGTAAACCGCCAGGGTCAACAGCGGAATCACCAACAGCGCGCTCAACCAGAGCAGTCTCGCGGAAGGAACGATCATCTGGGAACCGCGACTTTCTCGAGCAGCTTGGCGACGCTCTCTTCAATCGTCACGCCCTCAATCTCATACTCCGGGCGCAAGACCAGGCGGTGCGTCAAAACCGGATACGCCATCGCGCGCACGTCGTCCGGTGTCACGAAATCACGCCCCTGAATCGCCGCGTAAGCGCGACTAGACAATAAGAGGGCCTGGGTGCCTCGCGGTCCCGCGCCCACCAGGATGCTGTCCGTCGACCTGCTCGTGCGCACCAAATCCAGCGCATACGCCATCAAGTCCTCCTTAATCGTGATCCCTCGCAAGGCGTCTCTCAGCGACGATAAACCCTCCGCCGGCAAGACGGGCTGCACCACGTCTTTGGCCAGCATCTCCTCCGGGGCATCTTTTCCCAACAACCGCTGCGCCAAGTCCAACTCTTCCTCCCGTGAGGGATAGTCCATCGTAATCTTCAAAAGGAATCGGTCTTTCTGGGCCTCCGGCAAAGGATATGTCCCCTCGTATTCAATCGGGTTCTGGGTGGCGAACACCGTGAAGTTCTCGGAAAGTGAATGAGTTTCCGCATCAATCGTTACCTGCCTCTCCTGCATGGCCTGCAACAACGCCGATTGAGTCTTGGCCGGCGCCCGGTTGATTTCGTCGGCCAGCAGAAAGGAAGTGAATATCGGCCCTTTCACCAGCGAGAAGGTGCTCTCCTTCATGTTGAACACGTTGGTGCCCGTGATGTCCGTCGGCATCAAGTCAGGCGTAAATTGAATCCGTGAAAATTCGCAGCCGAGCACCCGCGCCATCGTCCGCACCAGTAAAGTCTTGGCGATCCCCGGCACGCCCTCCACCAGGACATGGCTGCGTGTGAATACTGCGATCAGGCACTGGTCGATCACTGCCTCCTGACCAATAATGATCTTCCCAATCTCTTTCCTGGCGCGCGCCAGGGTTTCTTTTACAAGTTCAACCTCTTCACTCATAATCTGCGTCTCTCTGCATTAAATTCTCTTGGCCAATATCTCCACAATCTCCCGGTAAGCCCCGGCGGGGTCCGATTTTCCGCGCGGCTGGGCCGATTTCTCCCTGACCACCCGTTCCACGGCTTCCATCTGCTCCGTCGTCAGGGTCAGCGGTCTTTTCGCGGATTTCTCCCGCCACGCGTCGTGACAGGTTTTCAGCAAGTCGCGCTTCTGCACGCTTCGCCGCACCAATTTGCGCAATCCCGCGGCGCTCTCATCCCCCGAGACATGATCTTCCGGGTATCCTGCAATTCCCTGATCTCCCTCGAAGGGTAACAAACTGGAACCACTCCGCCAGGCCAGCAGCACCACGAAGACCGCCAAACCCGCGAAGAATCCGTGCAGACGGTATTGCTTCGCCAACTGGATTACACCCAAGCGCGAAACCGTCCCATGTTGGGTCTCATCGAAAACCAGAATCCGGTTGCCTCCCGTAAGCCACGCGAGGAATTCGGCCGCACGCGCATTGGCCAGCGCTTCATTAGTCGCAAAATAATTGTCCGTCGCCATGACCACGGCCCCCTTGCCGATCCGGCGCCTGACCAGCACCGCCTTGCCCTCGACTTTCCCCAGGACCTCCCATTCCGGCGCCAGGCCCTCGAAAACCACCGGGCTGTGCCATCTCGGCAAGTCGCGCCTCTGCAATGCCTTCAGTCGATCGGTCTTGCGCACCTGCCAACCCTCGGCAATCCTCCCCTCCGTCTGCGCTTCATAGGAGAATCCCCAGTATTTTGAGAAGTCCTCCCATTTCTCGTCGTCCTTTGCGTCTTTCCTATCCTCCTCCCCCTTGTCTGCGCCCTCCTTCTCCGCGTCGCTTGAGTCGGCTTCTTCGTCTTTATCCTCGGCGTGTTCCTTCTTGTGTTCGTGTGGGTCTTTGTCTTCGTCCTCCTCCTCCTCACCTCGAGTTCCCCCGGCGTTCATGGTTAGAACCAGGTGCGCCCCTTCATCCACAAATGTCTTGAGATCATCCAGATCGTCGAGAAGCACGCGCTGATCGAATTCCCCCGCCGGCATCCCCAGCACCAGAAAACTCCGGCCTTCGCCCCCCGTCTTCACCACCTTCGACATGAGGTCAAAATTCCGGCTGACTTCCATTCCTGGAATCGCCGCCAGCGATTCGTAATAGGCGCGGCAGCCCAGGGGATCACTGCGCATGGTGGAACCCGGGCCATAGACGTCGCCGGACTGAAACCGCCATTGAAACATCAAAGCCACTGCACCCAGGAACAAGAGGACCATCAGGACCGCCAGGACCGTCAAAACGCGCCCTGCTTCCCCGCCTCTCACCGCCGTCCGGAGCCGGCTAAACCTTGGCCGTGATCTTCTCATAGTTTGTCCGAAACGCTTCCACCACATCCGCGCCCACCTCGTGGAGTCCATACCAGCTCCGCTCGAATATGTGCAGGTTATCCTCGAACGCCATCAGCATCCCCTCTTCCACTCGCCTCCCGCGGGACAGTTCTCGCTGGTAATCCAGGTTCGACTTCGATTTCTCAATCAAGAGCAATTCGCGCTCTCCCAGAAACGCCAGGCTCGCCAGAAAAAGCGCACGCACCGCCAGCCGGAGTTCTCCCCGCTCGATCTGTTCCCGCGCGAGTTTCATCCATTCGTCCTCGGGCAGTTGACTTGCCAGGATTTCCTCGCTTTCCAGATCGACTCGTGCAGCCACGGCCCCCGCCTTCGCCTCGGCGGACTCCCGCAGGCGCCGCTGTTGAATGGCCCTCGCCGCCACCAACAAGCCAATCATCGCCACCAGGATCGTCAGCACGTAAATCCCGCCCCGCATTACCGACTCCCATTCCACGTCCACCGGGTCTTCATTCTCGTCCAGCCCGGACAGGTCCCTTCCCCGCAGCCATCGCCGCAACCAGTCAAAAAAATCGTCGATCGCCTTTCCGATCTTCGTCAGCCAGGTCCGGATCCCTTCCACCAGTTTACGGAAGAATTGTTCCACCGGCCCTCCTTCCCCTGTCGCTGAGCGGGTCCGCGGCAGGCGCCAGAGATACCTGCTCTGCGTAATGACGCGGTCAATGGATCCATCCAGTTCCTCTCCGGAGACAGGGACAGTCTCCACGGCCGCAGCGGGATTCCCTCCGCCCTCCACCGCGGCGGCAGGCGCGGGGAGCATCACGCCCGTCGCGCACAGGACCCCGGCAAGAATGGCTGTCGCTCTCGCCCTCGGCCTCTTCCGATTCCTCAGATACGCCATCCGCATCCGCAGATCCGCGCCGGTCGTCACCGAGAGCCCATAAAAACAGCGCAGCGTGTAAACTATTTTCACCAGCGGGCTGACGCAGAGAAAGGCTGTCGCGACTGTCACCGCGAAAAACGTCGTATTCAGGTAAGCCGCAAAAGGATTAATCGTGAAGACACTCTCAATCCCCGTCAGCATTTTCAGCAGAATCGGGAGAATCAAGAGGACCGAGTACACGTTCACCCAGACAAAAAACGAGAAAAACGCGATCAAGAGAATCAACGCGTGGTTCTGACGCGCCGCATGATTCGACTGGCGCGCTGCCATGCGGAAGAGGCCTCGCGTGGGGCGCACTCCGAAATCCTGGGTAAAGCCCAACACCGTCACGTTCTGATAAAAAGCATAGATCCAGGCGAACGGCACGATTACGTTCGCGCCCAGCACCTGCATCGGCAAAGCCGTGCTCTGCAGAAAACACTGTGCGCAGCTGTGCCGGATCCAGCGCCTTTTCGGAAAGGACGCCACCAGGGACTCGGGCGTCCATTGCTCGAGAAGCTTGCGGCAGAAAATCGACTGCCACAGTTTCATCCAGAAATAAAGGAGCGCCAATCCTAAAGCGGCGCCGACCGATCGATCCAAAGCGTAACTGCTGCGCGTCATTTCCGACCAGAAAAAGAGAAACCCGATCACAAAGGGCAGAGTGCCGATGAAATAACAAGCCAACACCGGGAGCGGGCACACGCGCAGGGCATGCATCGATTCCTCGATCAGTTCGAGAGCTTGCTTCCCGCGATAAGCCTGTCCGGATCTTGCCATCATTCAGTATCCTGTCACGTCAGCGTAATCCATGGACTTGTCCTCGATCCGGCGGCCAGTCCTGCCGGCCGGCCTCCGCGCACGCCGGGTGCAGCCATCAGCCCCTCTCTTTTCTTTCATGGCGCAGCAGCCTTTGCTCCGGGAACGCCCATTCGCGCCAAGTCCGCGGAAGCACCTTTTTCATAACTTTCTTCGCTCCGCGCAATCCCGGCCGGCTTAAGGCGCGGCGCATGGAATCAAGGCCCCGGTCCCGGATCGAATCGTGATTCAACTCTCTCGTGACCTGAACCTCTTCCGGCCGAAACGGAATACCGATGAACTCGCTGAGCTTGCAGGCTACCCCTTCCAGATCTGCGAAGTAGTCTTCAAACTGCACTTCCATCCAGGTCGCGCCGGCAGCTTCGAGAGACCGGACCGCGTGATCTAAATGCAGCTCGCGCAGCTTGATGACACTCTCCAATGTGTGATGCGGCTGCGCCCAATGCCGGCGCACCATGCTGCGGTATATCGCCTCAGGATCTCGTCTCAACAGAATGCAGCGAGTATGATCCAGGTTCAAAAGTTTCGACCACACAGGGAAGGTGTAACAAAGACGGATGTCCTTCCACACGAAGGGACTGTTAGCTTCGCATTTTGCAAGAAATGCGGCGCAATTCTCATCCGGCTCGAGGACTGCCAAAGCCGATTCCGCCTCAGGCGAAACCGGCTCGTAACGCCAGGTGTTATGATGAGGATGACCGGCTTGGTGCAGCAGTTGCGCGTTCAATTCGATCAGCTCCAAGGGCTCGAAATACCCCTTCGGATTGGATTCGTCCGGCGTCAGAAGCCTGCCCGTGGTGTAAAAACCTTTCCTTGCGAAAATCCCCGTCGTCATGCTCGTGCCGGAGCGCAACATTCCAAGAATGATGACATTGGGGACATCCCCGGGGAGCTTCATTAATCGACTATAAGAGAAGGCTGTCTTACATGTCAAAGAGCGCCCACATTCACTGGTAAACCCGGTTCACGCCGGCCGACGCCTTGCCCAGAATTTACGGGTTCCCGCCCACCCGGGACCCGGATCCGCCCAGGACCAATGCGACAGCAGGAACCGTGATGCCCACGAGCGCGCATAATTTCCCGGACGCAACCGCCCCCGGCGCACCATCCCGTCCCGGCGATTGAAACAGACGTAGAGATCCTCCCATAGGTCGATCCATGTCTTGCCCGTGATCCGGCCGGCGTGGCCGGTCTCGAACTCGCCCAAGGCGAACCCCAGGAAATCCCAGCCTGCAGCCGTCGCCAGCCCGAACTGGAGCCATGGCCGCGCGTTGAGTTCGATTACAAAGAATTCCCCCGAGTCGCGATCATGGAGAATTTCCACCTCGCCGACCCCCTGGTAATCCAGGGCGTCGATCAGGCGCCGGGCCACCGCGACAGCCTGGGGCGACTCTGTCAGCCGGACGCAGGAACCGACTTGGCAGGCCACGGCGTCCGGCCGGACTTTCTCCATGCTCAATGCGAGGCAATCGCTTCCTTTGCGGGCAAAGCCCACCGAGTACTGCGACAAAGGACGGTCGAGAAGCGATCGAGTCGCAACCCAGGCCACGCCTGCCTGCGCAAACGCGCTCTGCAATACCCGAAGCTCCTCGAGGCCGTTAACCTGGCTCGCCTTCGGCAGACTGGTGTCCGCTGCAGGGGCGCTCACTGCGGGCCGCACGATCAGGGGTGGAGGCCGGAACTCACCTGCGCCGATTCGTTCTTCCAACTCCTTCCCCGTCCAGCCTTGAGGAGTTTCGATGCCATGGTCCCCGCAAAAACGGGAGAATGCCGCCTTATCCAGGCAGGTTTCGAGAACTTCGTTGCTTGCGTGCAGGATTGTGCCGAAGGCCGCCTCCAATTCCTCCCGATGGCGCGCCACGAAAGCGAGCCATCGGTCGCTGGTGGCAATCAGACACCGGTCCGCGCGATCGCCGGCGGCCTCTTGCACGGCAGCCACCCGGTCCCGGTCATCCTGCCGGCAAAGCACGGCGCGCGCAGCCCGCCTCGTCGCAAGCGCGGGACCATCCTGGTCATTAATAATCCATACGCGCCATCCCTTTCGCCACGCATGCCTCGTGACAGCGAGAGCCGTCACGCTGCCGCCAAGGACCACCAGTGTGCCAGGGTTCGGCGAGGGTCGGATCATGTTATCACGGGATCCAGCCGGACAATGTCCTCATAGTTTTCCGGCCGGCGAATGACTTCCTTGAAACCCTCGTCCACCATCACGGCGCCCGGTCTCGGGTTGGAAAAATTCCGCTGGTTGGGCACGAAGTAAGCCCCGGCGTCCATGATCGCGAGGACATCACCCGGTTGCAATTCCGGAAACCGCTTGCGGCGAAGGAGACGGTCGTCGGGATGACAAAGAGGACCGAAAACATCATAGGGAATCTCGGACAACGGCTCGGCCATCTTGTCCACGGGCAGGATCTCGTGAAACTCGTACCCCAAAGGCACAGCGATATTCTTGCCGCCGTCGACAATCGCAATGCGTTTTCCGGCAGCGGATTCCTTGATTGTCAGGACGCGGACGAGGAGCATCTGCGCCTGGCTGGTGATGGCCCGGCCCGGTTCGAACACCAGTTCCGGCTGTCCGGCGGGTTCTGGATAATAGCGCAGCACCCGTTCGGCGATCCCTTTCGCGTACTCCTCGAGAGGAGGGCACGACGCGCCGGCGTGCACTGTCGGCGGGAGATCGTTGAGCATCAGGCGTGTATCCCACTCCGAATACGACTTCACCGTGGGAATGCCGAATCCCCCCCCAAGATCGTAGCATCGCAGCCGGATCCCGTGTTCGCGCTCCAGTGCCCGGCCGAGCACCAGCAATTCCTCGATCGCCTGGAAATATGTCGCCGGCTCCTTCAGCCCGGTCCCCAGGTGAATATGCACACCACAGGGATCGAGGTGCTTGCAGTCCCGCAGCTTCGCAAAAGCGCGCAACGCTTCTCCTCCCGCCAGGGGGACTCCGAACTGGGATGACCACCCGACCGAAGTGACCACCCGCAGGGCGACAGACTGGGTCTTTCCGCGCCTGCGGGAAATATCATCGAGGAGTTCGATTTCGTCCCAGCTGTCTATATTAATCAGCTTGATGCCCAGATCCACCGCCTGCTCCAGACTGGTCCGGGACTTCCCGGGGCCGTTCAAGATAATCCGCTCCGGAGGCACGCCCAGCCGGCGAGCCAGCCAGAGTTCGAATTCGGAGATTACTTCCGCGCCCGCGTCGAGCTTGTGCAGTTCGCCCAGCACCCCCGGCAGTGGATTCGTCTTGTAAGAATATCCCACGTCGATCTTCGGATAATGGCGAAGAAAGGTTTCGCGAAAGGCTTGGAAGTCACGTCGCAGTCGTTCCCGGTGCACCACATACAGCGGCGTATCGAATTCCGAGGCCAAGTCACCAAGGAACTGACCTCCGGCCGCCAATCTCCCTTGCTGCGATTGCAGGCCCCAGTGCGAAGGCGGCAACTCCCCGAAACGGGATAACCCCTCCCGCCGCCTCAGGTCGGCGGCATGAATTCGCCCAAGCAAAAGCTTCTTGATTTGGAGTCGGAGGAAACGGATCATGAGAATCCTGATGCCCGATCAAAAGCCATGCCGATCCGGTTTGCAATCACGACCTATCTCGAATCTTCCGGACCACCGCAAATTCTGACGGTTGCAGAGTGCGGCTGGCATAGCCTGGCCGATTTCGGACGCCACTTGATACATGCTTAAGCCACTCCTGGTTCCGATTGTCCGGCAAATGGCTTTCACCTCCGGATGGTCTTTCCGCAAGGCCCTGTCACAACACGCCGGACGCATCATCATGCTGCACGGCGTTGACGAAAACGAACTGGGCCGGGACGGGTTCTTAGCCCAGATGCAATGGTTGCAAAAACACTTCCAGGTCATTTCGCTGCACGAACTCGTGGAGCGATTGGGACGAGAAGACCCGCTCACAGGGCGAGAGGTCGTCCTGACCTTTGACGACGGGCTCCTCAACCAGGCAGAAATTGCCTGCCCCATCCTGGAACGACTCGGATTCCCCGCCACCATTTTCGTGTGTCCCGGCCTGATCGACGAGGGCCGGTGGATGTGGAATCAAGAGGCCCGGGCCCGCTGGGGACATTTGTGCCGGCCGGACCGCGAGCGCCTCGCCAGCCGCTTCGGGACTGCGCCGCACGAGGAAGCGGTCATCGACTATTTAAAATCCCTCGGGCCCGGCGAACGATCCGCCGCTGAGGATGCGATTCGCGAAGCCACCCCGGGGTTCATCCCGTCCTCCGACGACAAAACGAGGTTTGATCTCATGCCCTGGGAAACGCTCAAGGAGCTCAACCCCGATCTCATAACCATCGGTTGTCACACTGCCAGCCATCCCATCCTTCCCACCCTCTCCGGGGACGCCCTCGCCGCGGAAATCGTGGACAGCCGCCACCGGCTCGAGGCCGCCCTCGCCCGGCCGGTCGAATTCTTCTGTTACCCGAACGGGGATTACGACGACCGCGTCCTGGAACTCGTCCGGTCGACTTACCGAAGCGCGGTCACCTGCGAGGGCGCCGTGGTCCGCCCGGGCCGGGATCTCCACCTGCTCCCCCGAATCGGTATCGCCGACAGTGTCCCTTACCTGGCCTGGCGCTTCTGGCGGAACGCGGCGTAAGTTTCACCACCGGACGCCCGGCTCGTGATCGAAGCTTCGCGTAAATCAGTTCGTCCAGATCGATCCCTCGTGAAACTCCGAGGGGATCATGATGAGAAGCCGCGCCAGGGCGTAGTAAAGCACCCAGACCATGATTCCCGCCGCCGCAATCTCCAGCCACGGCACCAGCGGGAGATGAAAGCCGCGCCCCTCCGGCCGTTCCTCTTTTGCCAGTTTTTCCAGGCATGTCGCGCAAATTAATCGCCCCTCGTGCTCCGTGATGCACTCGCGGCTGAAGTAAAGGCCGCACTCCGGGCATCGGGCCACGGCAACCCGGTCGGGATAAATCGCACATCGCTGCTGCCGGAATTCTTCACTCATCATTTTCGCTGAGGCTGGATCCGGATTCCGAATCGCCGACAGCTTCGGATTTCGCCGGCGGAATAGAGGGCGTTAGCGCGGGCGGCTTCGCCCCCGAGATCCGCCCCAGTCTATAACGTCCCGCCAATCCCAAGCCAGAGAAACCCAGGAGCAGTAAAATAAGGCCGGTAATGATTCCGTAATAAAACGGGAACCCGGGAGCTTCGATATTCGTCACAAAAACCGCTTCCGGGACATCGGATGCGCCCCTCTCAATCATTGAATTCTTAAGAGACCACCAGAAATACGCGGCAAACATCACCCCGCCCTGCACCAGCTTTTGCGTCGCGCCGATCCAGAGGACAGCCAGGATACCTCCGGGTGTGAACGTCCTCATCCCGTGGATTAATGCCGCCACGATCGCCAGCAAACCCGGAAAATAAGCAATGCCGAGCACCGGCAAGGGCCACCAGTGCTCTGCAAAACTGTAGACCACCCACATGGTTCCCGAGAATATCATCAGATAAAGGGCCGTAGTCAGAAACGCAGGCCGCCGGAGAACTTGTGGGCCCCTCGGGCGCTCCAGGCTTACCGCCTCTTCTCTTCCCGGCGCGCCCGTGAGCCTGCCTTGATCCTGATCTTCCGCAGCGATGGTGGCGCCGCCCTGGTGCTCCAGGATCAGCGGCCTCAAATCGGCAATGGCGCGGTCCGCCGCCCGCGTCCGGCTCAGCGTCCGCACGCGGACGGACCCAACCGCCGTCTGCAGCCGGCACTGGCAGGACGGGCCTAAAGCCAGATTTAGAATCAGCGTGGTCAGGCAAACGATCAGCACCGGCGCCAGAAAGATCGCTGCGACCCAACCCGCGCCGCCGCGGTCGATCGCCAGCCAGATCAACAATCCCGCCAGCGCCGCGCCGGATCCTCCCAGAATCCCCCACCAGGTCGCGGCCCGGGTGGGAGCCGTCGAAATCGCCAGGACATCCCGGTAAGCAAAGCGCCGGTATTCTTCCACGAAAGGAATCAGGAATCCCGTCCCCTGGACGTAAACGAGATGGTCCGGCCCCAACCAGAGACTGGAACAACTGTAGCGGCCGCGCGCCAGTCTGCGATAAGCTCCAAATTGTTTTTTCATTCGTCGGCCGCCGGCGGCGCTTCCAATCCTTCACTCTGCATTCGGCATCGTAGTGGTCAGATTTTCAAGAATAGTGAAGGCGATCACCCCGATCAGGCCCAGGGACCCCAGGACGCAAACACCGGCTACGATCCACCCCAGCACCAGCCGGAAGGGTCCCCTGGGCACAAAACCGCGCGAGGCTTTCCGATAGCGCACCAGGTAATACATCGCCATCGGTCCCGTGAAAATCGCGAGGAATATAAACGGGTAGAAAAAGACAAACGGAATAGCCAGCAATCCCAGCGCGACGTTGTCATAAATTGTCCGCCTGCTCACAAATTCGCTCTCGCGTTTGACCTCTCGCCGGTCATAGATGCACGTCAGGCACAAATGGCGGCCATCCCACTCCGTGTCACAGTTCCCGCACATGAATCGCCCGCATGACTCGCAAACCGCCACGGCGGGAGCATCCGGATGAGAATAACACCTGCCGCCCTCTTCTGGCAGGGCCGCCGCCTCTTCTTTCCCTGCAGAATCGCCTCGATCCAGGCGAATAGCCGGAAATTGGTGCAGCCTGACCTCTGTCCCGCATGCCAGGCAGGTCACCCGGCTCTCTTCCTGCTCCCCGGGAAGGAACTCCCCGACTCCGCATCGGGGGCAAAGGATTCGTGTCGGTGCTTCGGATGTGATCGGCTTGAAGAGGTTTGTGCTTCCCACTTAGGCCCTCTCACTTGCTGACAACTCGCGTCGAACAAATGTGATCGTGCAGGGCACGTTTCTGGTCGTCGAAAGCCACGATGATGTAGCCGATCCCGAATGTGAAACCTGTCACCAACTCTGACCACCACCGGCCGAATGCCTTGAGATAGGATACCTTGGAACCATCCGGGTTCACCACCTTGATCCCCACCGCCATTTTCCCGAGAGTCGCCCCGAATTTACCGACCATGAAGGTCGTATACGCAATCTGAAGGACCATCATGAGCAGATAGGTCAGCATCATCCAGATGGAATACATCTGCATCTGTGCGGGATCCGGATTCTCCTGCGTCATCAACTGGAAGTATTTGAAGTAAACAATCCAGTAAGGCGCGCCCGTTACCACGCTGAGGATGATTCCATCGATGAACTTTGCCGCAAACCGGATCCAGAAGCCGGCGTACTTGAGCGCGTCACTGCTCGCCGGTCCACCCTCTTTCAAACGCTGCACAAACGCCTCTTTATGCTCAGGCGCCACGTAAGAGTCTCCGTACTGGATCATCTCTGCCCGCGGCATCACCTTCCCGGAAAATGCGCAGGTCGCCACGTCCCCTTGTTCCCCGGCCGGCCCCGCCGTCGAGACCGCTGACGCCCCGCCGTCCAAGTCCACCTCCCGAAACGCTTTCCAATCGCCCATCCCCTCTTTCCAGATCAGAGTGTCTTCGGATATCGAACCCTCCGCACGTAATCGCTGCATCTCCTCGACCTCGACCGGGCCGCGCTGCTCTTGACCGACTGCGTAATACCAGCTCATAACGCCTCGAGATATTGCCTCAAGTGCTTTCGCTTTTAAAGCCAAAAGACCGGGGACCGCCTGCTCATATGCCGAATCTCGAATCCATTCGAAAGCGTAACTTCGCCATCCATTGTGCGGAGGGCGGCCTCTACATGGGTGGATTGGCCTTTCTCTCCGCGGAAAGCGTCCTGCCATCCATGGTGCATTCCCTCGGCGGATCCGAATGGTTCGTCGCGCTGATGCCTTCCCTCCTCGCCATCGGGTTTTTCGCCCCCGCGGTTTTTGTCGTCCCCTTACTGGACCGGGTCCGTCGCTACAAGCCGGTGGTCATGTGGGGAGGACTGGCCCAGCGAATCCCCTATCTGTTCGCGGCCCTCGCCATCTTCCTGTTCGCGGAGGCGCGGCCCAATCTCATGCTCGCCATCGTGATCGTTTCACCCCTGGTCAGCGGGCTCGTCGGCGGGCTCACTGTGAATGCCTGGCTGGAAATGGTAACCCGCATGGTTCCACCCAAAAAACGCGCATCCGGCTGGGCTTACCGTTTTATCATCCAGGGCGTCATCGGCATCGCGGCGGGCCCCATCATCCACCACATCCTCGAGTCCCGGCCCGGCCCGCCCGGTTATGCCTTGTTGCACCTCATCTGCTTTGCGTTTGTGATGCTCTCCCTGGTGGCGCTGATGCCAATGGTCGAACACGATTTTCCCCAACCCGTGGGGCCAAAGGAACGGGACTACTTTCGTCAGCTCCTCGATATCCCCCGGCAGGCTGTCCAAGTCCCCGAATTCATCCGCTATCTTCGCGTCCGCTTCACCGGGGTGGGTTTCGCTTTGCTTGCCCCTTTCATGGCTATTCACGCCCTCGCGATTTCCGGGAGACCCGAGGAAGACGTCGGTTATTTCGTCACCTCCCAAATGCTCGGGGGGATTTTCGGGAATATTCTGGCCGCGCGAATCGGCGACCGCCACGGCGGGAAAGTCGTGCTCGTCGCTTCGAGATTACTTCTCATTGCGATCTCCGTTTTCGTCTGCGTCAACACGAGTTACGCGGGGTTTGTCACCGCGTTCTTCGCTTTCGGATTCGCCTTCTTCATGGAGCGCGTCGGGGATCTCACCATGGGTGTGGAGATCTGCCCGCGCGAAAATCGTCAGAGCTTCCTCGCTTTGCTCAGCTTTATCCTCATGCCTGCGATGATCCTGGCGTCGATCGCGGCGGCGGCCATCCAGAGATGGTCCGGTAATTTTCATCACGCCGCGCTCGCGACAGGCCTGCTCAGCGTTGTATCTCTCATTTTTCTCTTGAGGATCCGCGAACCCCGCAAGACCCCTCTTCCCGAGGTCCATCTCTAGCCCCCCCCGGCTGCTGCGCCCGGCGTCGAGAACCGTGGCGCCGCCCGGTGACCCGAGGCGCCCGTGAAAGCCCGGAATCATTCCGGCATCGGTGAAGAGCATGCATCACCACCGGAGGGCATTCGTCATGAAAAAGGAGGGGAATCGAGTTGACACTGCCTCCGCGAGGGTATAGAAAATTTAAAGAGTAGAAAAAATATATTAGACATTAAAAATATAAAGATTTCCGAAGCTTTTTCTGATCATCACTAGTGAACCCCGTATTCTCTTTGGCCGCTTTTCCTAAGAATTTCGAATCTTTGAAGACACCCCCTGGATTCCGGTCTTTTCCGGAATCGCTTTTTCAGACCTCAACACAAACGGAAACATGAAAACGAAACTAACCGCCTCGGTGGCGGGGCTGTTTCTGGGCTTCGCGCTCAGTGCCCCCGCCTCCATGTTCAATCTCCTTTCGGACGGTTTTGAATCTTACTCCCTCGGAATGCTTCCACTCGGGATGCCGACGACGGATTCGAACACCGCCGCTTCACTGCAAGGCGATCCCGCGATGGTTACCGCAGCGGTGACCCAAGGGACTGATACGGTGACTCCCCGCACTGGATCCAATATGCTCCAGTTCCTGAATACCTACACCGTCAACAAGAATAGTGGAATCAATGGTGACATGTACTACCTGTTCGATCTTTCCGATTGGGCCACTGAGATCGCGACGGGGAATGCCAGTGTCAGCATGACCGCCTACTTCAATACCGGCGCCTCCGGGATGCATTCTGATTCCAACAATCCGTTTTACAATAAAGTGGACAATGCTTACTTCGTGGGTTTCAGCGCCTGGGACAGCGATCTTGCCGACTTTCGCACGGACGCGAGAAAGTCCGTGAATCCGCATCGCCTGGCTCGTCTGACTAATTATTATAATCCCCTCATTAGCGACCGCGATGAATCGACCTGGCAGGAATTGACGATCAGCCTCGATCTCCCGGCGGCCACCACCTACATCGCCGCCAGAGTAGCCGCCCACGAAAACATGTATGCCAGCGCCTCGGGGGCAGACTTCTTATCCTCCTTCGCAGATGATATCAGCGTGACTCTCAAGGTTCCGGAATCCGGAAGCAGCCTGCTTCTGCTCTCTTTCGCTGCAGGCGGGATCATCGCGGCGCGCCGCAAAGTGCTGGACTAAAGCCTTTCGGAAAGTCTCTCATCCCGACCCGCGCAGGAGCGGTCCGGCGGGAACTCAATCTCCGCATTGGCCGGCTGCCCGGCTTTTCCCGCGGTCCTGCAAAACAAGAGCGTCGGTCTCATCTTGGTGCCGTGCGGGCCCGGCCCGCCACTTTGACTTGCTTTGCGCGACGCCATCAGGTGAGCATGACCTGATGGCATCGAAACACTTCGAGGCGGCCGGAGACACCACCGCCCAATGGGGCGAAGGCCCGGTCTGGTCCGGTGCCACTCTCTATTGGGTCGATATCGAGGGCCACCTCGTCATCGCTTTCGATCCCGCCGCCAACTCTGAGCGAGTCTGGAATGTGGGCGAACGCGTCGGGACCGTGGTCCCCCGCGCGTCCGGTGGTCTTGTCATCGCCGGCGATTCCGGCTTTCGCCTCCTGAACACGGACACTGCCGACCCCTCTCAATCCTGTGCGCCCCTCGCGGACCCGGAGCCGGATAAACCCGGCAATCGCTTCAATGACGGGAAGTGCGACCCCGCGGGACGATTCTGGGCCGGCACCATGCACCTGGAGAAACCCCGCCGCCCCACCGGGGCCCTTTACCGGCTGGACGCGGATGGATCCGTGCACACAATGTTCAGGAGAGTCACCGTCTCTAACGGGATCGCCTGGAATCGGAAGGCCGACACGATGTTTTACATCGACACCCCCACCGAACAAGTGATGGCCTTTGATTACGATATGGTCACGGGCGATATCGGCAACAGACGAATCCTCTGTGAGACCGCGGAGTTCCAAGGGGTTCCCGACGGAATGGCGATCGACGAAGCAGATAACCTCTGGGTCGCGATGTGCCACGGAGGCCAAATTCGCTGCTTTGATTCTTCTTCAGGCAAGACACTTGAGGTTATCGATTGCCCGACGCCGGAAGTTACCGCCCCGGCCTTTGGCGGCGCGGAGCTCTCCGACTTCTATGTGACGACCGGCCAATCGGGATTGACCGAAAGCGATCCGCTGGCGGGACGCCTCCTCGTGACAGAAGTCGGCGTCAATGGCCAGCCTTCGTTTGCATACGCCGGTTGACGGCTGCGGTAACGGGAAGTGCCCGAATATGAAGATTCAAGTTTTATTCTTTTCGCTGCTCCAGGACATCACCGGTTGTGAAGGATCGGAGCGCGAGTTCCCTGAGAAAAAGAGCGTCACGGTGACGGACCTGTTGGAAAATCTTTACATGGAATTTCCGCGACTGCGGGAATGGGATTCCAAAATCCTGGTGGCAGCTGACCAGGAATACGTGGAGCGCGGCGTTCACTTGCACGACGGCCAGGAGATCGCCGTAATGCCACCCGTCCAGGGGGGATAGCTGACCTTCTTCTGCCTGCGACCGGGACGGCGGACGCCAGAGGGTGAGATGCCAAAAAACTCAAAACAGCCGAGGCCCTTCCAAACCCGCCGAGCTATTCACTCAATATATTCGCGCCGGAGCGTCCCAATCAGGGGGAGGTTTCGATAGTGCCCCCGGTAATCGAGCCCGTATCCCACCACGAACTCATCTTCGATCTTAAAGCCCACAAAATCCGCCTCGATATCGGTGACGCGCGAGGCGCGCTTATCGAGGAGGACGCACACCTTGATACTGGCCGGCCGGCATTCCTCCTCCAGTTTTTTCGTGATAGCCTCCAAGGTCCGGCCGCTGTCCAGAATGTCGTCCAGGATCAGCACGTGCTCGCCTTTCACCTCGGGAAGATGCAATTGGTTGAACGTCACCAGCCCGGAACTCTCGGTGGCACCATGGTAACTCGCGATGCTGACAGATTCAATTTTCAGAGGCAGATGGACGCGGCGCAATAAATCCGCCATGAAAATAAGGCTGCCGTGAAGGATCGCGATGACTGTGAACTCCTTCCCCGCAAAGTCTCGCGTAATCTCCGCCGCCATTTCGTCAAGACGGCTCAGAATCGTTGTCTCGTGTAAGAGGACCTTCTCAAGATGATCCGTCATCTCATTAGTGGCAATCGGAACCGCAGCGGGCATCATTTCCAACTATCCGGAAAATAACCATTGCCTGTCGAGCGCGAAGCGATTCTATTCTCTCGGTCAAAGCTTACGTGATCAACTTCCGACTCAAGCCAAGCAACGCACCATGGCCGAATCACAAGAACACGAAGAATCCAAAGCGTTCGCCGATCTCCGGGTTGATTATGGGCGCTCGGAACTCATGCGCGCCGGCCTGGATCCGGATCCTCTGAAACAGTTCGAGGACTGGCTCCAGGAAGCGGTGAACAATGGCGTCGAAGAACCGAACGCCATGACCCTCTCGACGGTCGCAGCCGGGGGACAACCTTCCTCACGCGTGGTCCTGCTCAAAGGCCTGGGACTAAAAGGAGGCGCTTTCCATTTCTATACGAATTACGAAAGCCGCAAGGGCCGCGAACTTGCCGGGAATCCCCGCGCTGCCCTCAACTTTCACTGGAAGCCCTTGGAACGCCAGGTCTGTGTGCGCGGATCGGTCGAGAAGATCACGTCCGAGGATTCGGACTCCTATTTCCAAAGCCGGCCTTATGACAGTCAAATCGGAGCCTGGGTCTCCGAACAGAGCGAGGAAATTCCGAGCCGCGAGTGGCTCGAGCAGCGCAGGGAGCAACTCGAAAAGAAATTTCCTGAAGGTGAAGTGCCCCTCCCTCCGTTCTGGGGCGGCTATCGCCTCATTCCGACGGAAATCGAATTCTGGCAGGGGCGGCCGGGCCGTCTTCACGATCGCTTTCTCTACCACCTCAACACGGACCGCCAGTGGCAGATCAGCCGTCTCAGTCCCTGAACTCCGTGGCCTCAGCCAGGCGCACGCCGTCGAGAAAGTACTCTCGCCCCGGTTCTCCGATACCCGTGTAAAAAACCACGCGCGCAATCCTGCGGAAATTCACGGCGTCCCGGTGACTCTCCAGTTCCAACCGGAAACGGTTGCTCCCGGCTTTGACACGTGCTTCCGCCGCGTATCTCCGGGGCTCCGCGCCCCCGCCGCCGTCATCGTCGATTCGTATCCCAAGCAAGAACTCGTCTCCGGGATTGTGAATTTCGAATGCCAGGACTCGGTATCCGCCCCAGTCCCGCGTGCCTCCGGCAAATCGCACGCCCGCGTAATCACCGGCGGGCGACCGTATCCGCAGAGATTGCCTCCCCATCGACGCGAATTCCGCGGATCTTTCGATCCTGGTTCCGGAACTCGCGGACCAGGCGGCTTCTTCCAGTTCGTTTTCAAAATCGCCAAAGACCGGAAATTTTTCTTCGATGACAGTCTGCACCCGCCTGGAGTGCGCTGCCGGGACTAAGGCGAGGAGAGCGGCGACGACCAGCCCCGCACCGCATGCTGAGAGTCGGCGCGCATTTCGCGCTCCCGTGAACGCGGCAATTGCGGAGACGCCCGTCACCAGCCCGGAAAGGTTATAGAGAAAATCGGAATTGCTGCGGCTTCTTCCGAATCCCGGCTGCAATAGCTCGCTCACAATCGCCACCATCAAACCGAGAATTGCGGCCAGGGGCAGCGCCTGCGTTCGAATGCGCCCGCGCGCAAGGATCCCGTAAAGGACCACCACGAGGAGGAGGAAGAACGGAACGTGGAGGGCATCCGGCAAGGCGAACTGAATCCCCGGCATTCCCTTCGTGGGGGAGGGCCATAGCAGGATTCCGATCAAGCAAGCCAGGATCGTGGCCAGAGACGCGCGTCTCAGCAGGTTGTTCAATTTATTGCGACGCACGGGCAGGTAAGCCACAACCGGAATTTTCCTTTCATCTTCCTTCCACCTGTTCCATATAACATGCCCCGCGCTTCCCCGCGGGCTCCGGCACGGAGCACGCTAGCAGCCGTCCACCCATGAATCAAATCATCAGCATTTTCGGGCTCGGCTACGTCGGCGCGGTCACCGCGGGCTGTCTCGCCACCGGGGACCGGCGTGTCATTGGCGTGGATGTCCAGTCTCGCAAGGTAGAGCTGCTGAACTCCGGAAAGCCGACGATCGGCGAGCCGGGGCTGGACCAGCTCATCGGCGAGGCCAAGGCGCGCGGGACTCTTCATGCGAGCGTGGACAGCGAGGAAGCCGTTCGGGAAAGCGGTATTTCTCTCGTCTGTGTCGGAACGCCCAGTCTTCCCGATGGTGGTCTGGACCTCGCGCACGTGGAACAGGTCTCCGAAGAGATCCGGGACGCCCTCGTGCGAAAGAAAGAAGACCACGGGCAGAATCCCCCCCACCTCCTCGTTTACCGCAGCACGATGCTGCCGGGCTCAACACGGCGCCTCCTGGAGAAATACTTTGCGGAACTGACGGCCGCCGGGATTGTGGAACTCTATTTCTATCCCGAGTTTCTCCGGCAAGGGAACGCCGTTGCCGATTTCAATGATCCTAGAATTTCTGTGATCGGTGCCGCAAATCCCGAACATCCGTCAGACGCTCTTCGAGCCATTCTCCCGCCCGAGACCCGGATTGTCTCCCTGGAAACCGCGGAGTTGCTCAAGTACGCGTGCAACACGTTCCACGCCGCGAAGGTGGCCTTCGCCAATGAAATGGGCCGCCTGGGAAAAGCCATCGGCGTCGACAGCCGGCAGGTCATGGAGATTCTCTGCCAAGATGACCGGCTCAATATTTCGCCCTACTATCTTCGCCCCGGGAACCCGTTCGGCGGCTCCTGCCTGCCGAAAGACGTCAGCGCGCTCACCCAGTTCGCAGGAGCTCGCAATCTGGAAATTCCGCTGACGGACGCCCTGATTCCAAGCAACGATTATCACTTCGAGCATCTTCGTAATCTGGTAACAGCGCGCGAAAGTCGCACCGTTGTCATCTTGGGACTAACCTTCAAACCCAACACCGACGATCTGAGAGGCAGTCCTCTGGTAAGGCTTGCGGAATCTCTCCTTCGAGAAGGATACGAAGTGCGCATCTTTGATCCCTGGTTGAATCCGGATAATCTCATCGGTGCAAACGAAGCGCTCGCGGCGCAGAAACTCCCTCAATTAAGTTCCCTGCTCCAACCTTCGCTCGCTGACGCCCTCGGAAATTCCGGGACGGTTCTCGCAGCCAACCAGTGCGCGGAAAAAAAACAACTCACTGCAGGTTTAACTGCAAAGCATCATGTCGTCGATATCAACGGGTGGCCTGATCTCATGGAGATGCCCTCCACTTACGAAGGGTTTTGTTGGTGAGCCGAAAAGGAACTGCGGCGCGCGAGCCGGAGCAAATTTCAGACAAGAAATGGGCCTAACTTTACGACGAAGAAAGGCCGGGATGTCTCCTCTCCGCCCGGTCCAATCAGGAGCTTGCACTCGAAAGGCTCATGCTTCACGGTCTGGACGGGCTCGGCTGTTCACCGCGTCCGGCTCCGCACTGGAGATGCAAATCATTGACACGACGGGAAAAAGGGTTAGTGAAGGAGTTTCATCCTCACTCTGACCACGGGCGGCAGCTTGCTCTGAATATCAGCGACTTTTTATCACCTTTCGCGACCGCCAAGAGACACAGGTTCCATCCATGAGCCGTTATTCAGAATTACAGACTCAGCTATCGGCCGAACCGCGCACCTGGCTCGTCACCGGCGCAGCCGGTTTCATCGGATCACACCTGGTGGAGTCATTGCTTGGCTTGGACCAGAAAGTCATCGGTCTCGACAACTTCGCAACCGGCAAGGACCGAAACCTCAAGGCTGTGAGGAACGCGGCCGGCGAGAACAAGTCCGCAAATTTCAATTTCATCGAGGGAGATATTACCGACCCGGATACCTGCTCCCAAGCCTGCCTTGGCGCGGATTACGTCCTCCACCAGGCGGCTCTGGGCTCGGTGCCGCGATCGATAGAGGAGCCCCTCAGCAGTCACCACAGTAATGTCACCGGTATGCTCAATATGCTGATTGCCGCAAGAGATCAGAAGGTATCCCGTTTCGTCTACGCTTCGAGCAGTGCGGTTTACGGAAACGATCCCAGACTCCCTAAGTTGGAAGACAATACCGGCGACCCGATTTCACCGTATGCCGCAACCAAGTTGGTCGACGAAGTCTATGCCAATACCTTTTCCATAGCATACCAACTCGACTCCATCGGGTTGCGCTACTTTAACGTGTTCGGCCCCCGCCAGGATCCCGAAGGAGCGTACGCCGCGGTAATCCCAAAATGGGTGGCGGGAATGTTGCTCAAGGAAACGATAAATATCAATGGCACCGGAGAGACAACCCGCGACTTCTGTTACATCGACAATGTCGTGCAGGCGAATCTGCTCGCTGCCACCACCGACAACGATGCCGCGATCAATCAGGCCTACAATATTGCTCTCCACGAACAGACCAGCCTCAACGAGTTGTTCTCAGTGATTCGCGATCTCCTCCAGGAGCGCGATCCCGCCCTCTCGATTCCCGACGCCTCCCATCGAGGGTTTCGCCCCGGGGACGTCAAGCATTCACTCGCCGACATCCGGAAAGCCAAGACCCTGCTCGGGTACCAACCCACTCACTCCCTTCGCGAAGGATTGGAGACCGCGATCGATTGGTATCAGGAACACCTTGTCCCTCACACCTGACATCCTCCCCCGGGCGTGAAAGACATTGTCGACAACCGGCGCCGTATCGGTCTCTTCCGCAAGCTGCGCATCCTCGGTCTCGTCATGCGCGAAAACGGGATCGCCTGGACCACGTGCTTCACCGTGTATTACCTCGCAAGCTCGCTCGCTGAAAAGGCGTACGGCGCCATGGACCGATTGCGACACGAAAAGTCGCTGCCCGGTCTCAATAGCGTGAAGCTTAACGCCGAGATCTGGAATCAATGGGACTGGTCCGCAGGAGGAGAAGAGTGGACTCAATCGGAGGATTGGAAACGCTCCCTGCTCAAGAATGTCCTCCAGAAGCATGTCCCCCCGAAGAGTCGAATCCTCGAAATCGGCCCCGGCGGAGGCCGCTGGACGGAACACCTGCTTCCCCTTGCCGAGCATTTGAGCGCCCTCGACATTTCGCAGACGTGCGTGGACCGCTGCCGCGAAAGATTCTCCAGCTTCGAGAATGCTGAATTTAAAGTGACTGACGGATCCAGCCTCGAAGGAGTCGATGACGGCTCGATCGATGTCATCTGGTCATTTGACGTCTTCGTCCACATCAATAGCCGGGAAGTGGAAAAATACGCCGCCGAATTCTCGCGGGTGCTGAAACCCGGAGGCAAGGGCATCATCCACCACGGCACTTTGGGCGGCAAAAAAGGCGGGTGGCGCAGTGACATGACGGCGGACAGATTCAGTGAGATTCTTGAATCTCATTCCCTCGCTGTAACCTCCCAGTTCAAGGAATGGGAGGACCAGGGGACTACCTTCCAGGCAGGTCTTTACGAGGACACTATCACCATGTTTGAAAAGGGCGCCTCCGCAGCCAACTAGTCAGCATCAAATGGATCTCACCTTCGTGTTCCCTTGTCTCAATGAGGAGGCGACCCTCGGAGAATGCATCGAGCAGGTCAAGCGATCGCTATCGGCGGAAGTCGGCCTGCATTATGAAGTCGTCGTCGCGGATAACGGCAGCACCGACCGGTCGATCGAAATTGCGGAAGAGATGGGCGCCCGAGTCGTCAAGGTGGGGCAGAGAGGGTATGGCGCGGCACTCCAGGGGGGAATCGAAAGCGCCCGCGGAGAACTTGTCATGTTTGCGGACGCGGACTCCACCTATCGATACCCGGACGCCCTGCCCCTTTACCGTGAAGCAAAGGCGCATGAGGCAGACATGGCGATTGCTTCCCGGATGACGGGAGAAATTGAGCACGGGGCCATGCCTGCCCTGCACCGATACCTGGGCACCCCGGTGCTCACTGCCCTTATCAACCTTCTCTTCCGCGGCTCCCTCTCGGACTGCAATTCCGGATTCCGTTGCATCCGCAAATCGGCGTACACCAACTGGGACATCCGTTCCGATGGCATGGAATTCGCTTCCGAACTCCTCATCAAGGCGCTCAAAGCCGGGGCCAAAACAGTGGAAATCGATTCCGGCCTCAATCGGGGACCCGAGGGACGCGAGGCCCACCTGCGCACTTGGCGGGATGGAATGCGTCACCTGCTTTTTATTCTTTCAGAACGGCCGCAACTCTTCGAGTACTCGGGTCTCGCCCTCATGCTCATCAGCTCTGCGCTCCAGTTGACGGCCGCGATCATGGGTCCGACCGCGATCGGCCCTTTCAATATCTTCGATCTCCACAGCCAGGCCCTGCTCCTGCTGGCTGCGCTCACCGGCACCCAGATTTATCTGTTCAGTTGCTTTCTCTACCTGAAGGGAGAAGAAAGATGCACCCCCCTCACGCGCAGGCTGATCGGGATGGACGAAGGAATCCTCTTTTTTCTTCTTTTGGCGCTGATCGGAGGAGAAGTCTTTATCGTCTTACTTATCATCCTGCAGTGGATTATGGCCAGTTTCAGCAATATCAACCTGGTCAATACCCTCATTATACTCATCCATTTTCTGAGTATCCCCGGCCTCATCGCGATTGGACTCCTGGGCATCCATGTCTTCAAGAAAAGCAAGGCGCATGCCTGAATAAGCCCGCACCCGCATTACCCGGGCTTACGGCAAAGCACCAGGTATTGACCTCCCAGGGGTAGCTTGCACAAGAGCGGTTCCAAGCCGCGAAACCCGCGCAGCGCGCCGGGAAAAATAAAAAGAAAGTCCGTGCCGAGCACTTCGAATCCACCCGCCCTCAACAGGCGGCGCGCACCCGCGGGCCATAGCAAAACGGCGTCTTTGTCGAAAGGCACCCTGTGCATTAAGAAACGCGTCACCGGATTCCAGGCATTGTTTTCCCAAAACGCAAAGATGCCTCCGGGACGCAGTTCCTCGTAAACTCTCCTCACTGCTTCGGCGCGTTGCGGGGGCGGGATGTGATGGAAAACACCGTTGCAATATGCCAGGTCCATGGCGCCCTCCGGCGCACGCTCCTCCGGCCGCGCGAAGAACACTCCGGGACGGTTGTTATCTTGACGGGCAACTTCCAGTGACCGCCCGGAGGGATCGAGTCCCACAATCTCCTGTGCACCCAGCATTTCGAACAGGTAGGGGACACTGCCGCCGGTCCCGCACCCGTAGTCGAGGACTCGATGGGGCTCCAGGGAGAGCGCCGACAGACGTTTGTGGACCCAACCTACCCGCCCCTCCGCAAAGTAGGACTTGTTCTCGCCGGTCAACGCCAATCCCCGATCGAGAGCGGAGTCGTATCGCTCCGCGAACTCGTCAAACTCACCGGTTTCTTCGCGCTCTGCCAAATCTCTTTCCCTCGACCCTGCACACATATCCTGCTCTCTCCTCGCTGTCAGGCAAAAGATCTCCTCATTGATGAATGATGTTTCCCCGGCAGAGACGGTTCCACCGTCTCCTTCCACCCTGCTCCAGGGGATAGTCGTGCTCGGAGTCATCGCTACCCTGGTGCTTCTGCTCCAATATGATTCCGGGGCCTATCAGAGCGATTTTGCCACGCATGCGGACGAAGCTTCTCATTACGTCACGGGCGTCATGGTGCGGGAATACATCGCCTCCGGCTTTGAGCCTCGCAATCCCCTGTCATTCGCCCGCAGTTATTACGATTACTATCCCAAGGTGACGCTGGGTCATTACCCACCGCTCTTTTATCTCCTCGAAGGCTTCTGGTTTCTCCTCTTCTCACACCAACGCGCATCGGTGCTCGCTTTGCTGGCGGCACTCTCAACCAGCCTGGGCATGTGCCTTTATCTCATCCTCCGAAAACGAATCTCTTTCCTCCCGGCGCTCGGGGCCGCGCTCCTCTGCGTCACCCTGCCCCTGATGCAACGTTACACCACCATCGTGATGTCGGACCTGCTGCTCTGCCTGCTGTGCCTCGGCTCCGTAAGCGCCTTCGCCCGTTATCTGGATACGGGAATAACCCGATTCTCCCTGGCTTTTGGCGGCCTGGCAGCGCTTGCCATTATGACCAAGGGATCGGGTTTGCTCCTCGCCCTGGTGCCGCCGGTGGCTCTCACCCTTTCGGGCAAAGCTCGCTGGATGCTCCGTCCCTCCCTCTGGACCGCGGTCATCCCGGTCGTGGTAATCTGCGTCCCCTGGATTCTGTCCACCTATCATATTACTCAGGAAGGGATGCGGGATCAGTCTTTTGCGGAATACGTGCGTCAGGCGATCTCCTTTTATTTCAAGGGATTCTTCGTGGTCTTTCCATGGATCCTTTCCGTCCCCGCAATCCTGTTTACGCTCTGGCTGATCCACCGCGCAGCAAGAACCCGCCAAGGCGTCGAATCCTCTTGGGCCGTCCTCATCGCCTTACCGGCGGCTGCCCTGATCTTCTATACCGTGGTGCCCTCCGGATTCGATCACCGTTACCTCATGCCCGCGGTCCCCGCGGTGTGCGCGCTGGCCGCCGGAGGCGCGGCCCGAGTCTTCGGAGAAAAATATCTTGCACCGAATCCTCCGGTCTCGACCCTGGCGTTGATCCTGGGACCGCTGATCCCGGCCTTTGCGCTCTCGAAGCTGATACCGGTCCCCGAAAAAAGCGCCACCGGCTTCCAAGAGGCAGCGCACGCGATTCTTCGGCATCGGGACGAAACCGGTGATCCGGCAGGCGCAATCCTCATTTCTTCCGACGCCGCCGGTGAAGGCGCCTTCATCGCCGAGATTGCCATGCAAGAACCCGATCCCAGGACGGTGGTGCACCGATCGAGCAAGTTTCTGGCTTCCAGTGATTGGATGGGACGCACTTATGACGCCCGCGTCGACTCCGCGGAGGAGCTGCGAACTCTGTTGCGAGATTCGGCGGTCCAGTGGATTGCGGTGGATGGCTCCATCCTGGAGCGCAACCGCGTGCCACACCACGATCTCCTCGCGGACGCCCTGGAATCACCCGGCTCCGCTTTCCAGCCTTTCGCCGGGTTCGAGGTCCGACGAAGGAGCACCCTTCCCTCCGGCAGGCTTCGATGTTACCGCCGCAGCGACGTGAAAGTCCCTTGATTCGAGACACACCCTTTCATGCTGTTCAACAGCTATGTTTTCTGGCTCTTTTTTCTGGCGGTGATCGTGGTTTACCGGCTGCTGCCGCACCGCGCCCAAAACCGCTATCTGCTCCTGGCCAGTTACTTTTTTTACGGGTACTGGGATTGGCGCTTTCTCTCGCTGATCCTCGCTTCCACGGTCGTCGACTATTTCATGGCCTTGAAGATCGAGGCCGCCGGAAACAAGCACGACGCCAGGAAATTTCTGCTCGTCTCTCTGGTCCTCAATCTCGGGCTTCTCGGCGTCTTCAAATACTACGCATTTTTTGCCAACGAATTACTGGCGGCGCTCCAACCCCTCGGGATTTCAGCCAGCCTTCCTTTTCTTGAGCTGATTCTCCCGGTCGGAATATCGTTCTATACCTTCCAGACTCTCAGTTACACCATCGACGTTTACCGGAATCAAACGCGCCCCACGCGCGATTTCCTGGATTTCGCGCTTTACGTATCATTTTTTCCCCAGCTGGTGGCGGGACCTATCGAGCGCTCTTCGCATCTCCTCCCCCAGGTCACTCAGCCTCGCGACACGGGGGGCGATCAATTCAGGGATGGCCTTTACCATGTCCTCTTCGGCCTCTTCAAGAAGATCGCCATCGCCGACAACATGGGCCTCGTCGCAAACAGCATCTTTAATACTCCGGCGGCGGAACTCAACGGGCTTGAAGTCCTCATCGGCGTTTATGCCTTTGCTTTCCAGATCTATGGAGATTTTTCGGGATACAGTTCCATCGCCGTGGGAATCGGCAGGTGGCTGGGATTTGACCTCATGCACAATTTCAACCAGCCCTACTTCGCCGCTTCCCCCCAGGAGTTCTGGCGGCGTTGGCACATCAGTCTCTCCACCTGGCTTCGGGATTACCTCTATATCCCGCTCGGCGGCAACCGCGGCAGCCGGATCTTCACCTGCCGTAATCTATTGATCACCATGGTCCTGGGTGGACTCTGGCACGGCGCCAACTGGACCTTCCTCGTCTGGGGACTGCTCCATGGCCTGCTCCTTGCCGTCCCCCGCTGCTTCGCTGGAATTACACCCGCTTCACGCACGCCTCATTACACGCCCTCTATAACTCCGGCACGATTGCTCAAGATAGTGCTCACCTTTCATCTTGTCTGCCTGAGTTGGCTTTTCTTTCGGGCCGAATCCCTGGAGCACGCCCTCGCCCTGCTGCGGAAACTCGGGTCCGCCTCGTGGGAGATCACAAGCCTGGCCTCTTTCGGCGGAGGGATGATTGTCTTTTATGTGGCGCCTTTTCTGATTTACGAAGCCTGGATTGAGAAAAAGGGCGACCTCCTCGCCCTCACGAAGGCACCTTGGGGTTGGCGCGCCGCCGCCTATCTTTATTTCGCCCTGATGCTTTTCTTCTTTTACGCTTCCACCCCGAATGAATTCATTTACTTCCAGTTTTAAGTCCGAGCTCAAAGTTGTCGCCGCCGTCCTCGTCGGTCTCTTGACCGTAGAGCTGGGCTTTGGTCCGCTCCTTCCCCATCTCTCCCTGGATCTGAAACACGTCCTCGCGCTTCCGAATATCGCGGAGCGCCTTCAGAAAGCACCGCATCCGCGCATTCTCTGCATCGGCAACTCCCTGACCCGGGCCGGCATCGATCCTGAGACGCTGCAGGAAAGCCTCGAAGAAGCGGGCATCCGGGACGCAGGCTTGGCCGTCGCCTATCCCGATGCCTCCGGCATCAATGAATGGTTCTTCGCCCTCAGGAAATACTTTCTGGATCCTAGGGGAATTCCGGATCTTGTCGTCGTGATCACGGCGCGGGATCACCTCACGGATCGTCCCCTGGCCCTGAGCCGGAACAGTGCCTACTATTGCAACGGCTCCGATTTCCGCGACGTGCTTTTCCATGAACTCGGCTCCATGGATGCGCGCACGGAATTCGTCCTGGCGCGTTACCTCAAATCATACGCCAATCGAGGGCGCGTCCAGCCACGCGTGTTCAGTCGGATGATTCCCCGTTACCAGGAGTTCCTTCTGGCGCAGGAACAGGGGAAATTCAAACGCAGGCCGGAGCCCGGGCGTCCGGCCCCGCCCGACCCGGATCCACGCGATCCCGAATTCCAACGCTTCGAGTCTCTCCTCGAACTCGGACGCGATTACGGTTTTGAAATCGCCGTTTTTACGGCGCCCATGATGAAGACTTACCATCTTCCCTCGGGTGCGCTCGAACTGATCCGCGAAAAAGGCGCGGCACTGGTGGAAGGAAGTGCGCTTCCTGGAATCGGACCGGAGAATCTGCCGGATGGATCGCATCTCGACGCTGAGGGCGCGAAAGTCTTTTCCAAGCGGCTCGGAACCGAGCTGGCTCGTCTGCTCTTGAAGAAGCGAGAAGCCTGATCCGTGAGAGCCTGAGTCGTGAGAATTCTTTGGGTCAACTGCCGCCTCCTCCATCCCGTAAACGGGGGCGACCGCATTCGCACCTTCAATATGCTCAAGGAACTGAAGAAAGGTCATCAAATCAGTTACCTTGCGCCGCGGACGCCCGATGACACGGAAGACGCCGTCTCCAGCGCACTCGATTACTGCCACGAAGTGATCCCCATCGAACACCCCTCCAAGACTCCCCGGTCTTTGAAATTTTACGCGGAGGTCCTGGCCAACAGTCTCTTCGGAAAGTACCCCTATATTGGCATCAAGTATTTATCCCCCGCGATTACGAAGAAAATCGAGGAACTCGATCGCGACGGCGGTTTCGACGTTATCGTCTGTGATTACCTGGCCTCGATGGTCAATTTCCTGGAAATCCCGGGCGGGCTGAAAACGCCGCTCGTCATCTTTCAACACAACGTGGAGTCGCTCATCTGGGAGCGCCACTTCCGCACCGCCCGCGATCCTTTCCGGCGGGGGATTTACCGTCGCCAATGGCGCATGACCTCGGATTTCGAAGATCGGTGCGCCAGGATCGTGGATGGACAGATCACGGTTTCCGAGCAAGAGCTGGATTACTTTAAGGACAAACGAGGGATGCCGAACATCCTCGGTGACGTGCCCACGGGAGTCGATTTTGAGTTTTTCACGCCGAGACCGGCCGACCGCGAGCCCTCCACGCTGGCCTTCCTCGGGTCCATGGACTGGCATGCCAACCTCGACGCGGTGGAGTATTTTGTGGGAAAAGTCTATCCCGAGATCAAGAAGCGGGTTCCCGACGTAAGATTCATCATTATAGGCCGAAACCCTCCGGAGCATATCCGGCAGATGGGGCGCGAAGACCCCTCTATCACGGTAACTGGAACCGTCGACGACGTCCGGCCGCACATGGCCAAAGCTTCCGCCATGGTGCTTCCTCTTCGTGTCGGCGGGGGCACCCGTATCAAGATTTTTGAAGCCATGGCCATGGGCATCCCCGTGGTATCGACCGATGTCGGGGCAGAAGGTCTGGGAACTTCACACGGTGAACACCTCCTGATGGCGAACGCACCGGAAGATTTCGCGGCTGAAGTGGAAAAAATCTGCCGGCAGCCGGCACTGGCAGAAGAGATTTCCGCCAATGCTCTGCGCTACGTCCGCGAGAATTTCGGTTGGGACGCCGCGACGAGGAAATTCATCCAGTGCTGCCGCAAAGTGATCCCCTGAAGCCGGTTCGTTCTTTTGGCAGAGACGCCGCCCGCCCTTTGCAAGGATCGCCCCAAAGAGATTCATACGCATGATTCGCACACCTATCGCCGCAGCTTCTGTCGCCCCGGATTTCTTTATCGTCGGAGCGGCCAAGGCGGGCACTACCACGCTTTTCATGCACTTGGAGCAGCATCCGGACATCTTCATGTCCACGCCGGAAAAAGAGCCCGGGTTTTACTGCGATATCTGGGGTCTCACCGATCCCGACGAATACGCCGCCCTGTTTGCCGGCGCCCGCCAAGACCAGATCTGCGGGGAAGCCAGCACCGTTTACCTGACCTGCCCCGCCAGTGCGCGGATGATTTACGAGGCCAACCCGGAAGCCAAGATCATCATTCTTCTCCGAAACCCGATCGACCGCGCTTACTCCCTCTATAATCAAATGGTGAAAACCGGGAACGAGAAACTTTATCCGTTCGCCCGGGCGCTGGAGGCCGAGGAAGAGCGCGCCAAAACGGATCCAACAACAGAGTATGTCCCCGGGTACCATTATAATTACCTCTACCTGCAATCGGGTTTCTACTCCGGGCAGGTAAAGCGGTATTTCGACACCTTTCCCCGGCAAAACGTGCATACCCTTCTCTTCGAAGATCTGGCACAGCAACCGGCGGGTAGCGTCCGGGGAATTCTCGAATTCCTGGGCGTCGACCCGGAATTCAGCGAAGAGGTGGGCGTCTACAATGCGGCACGTTGGCCCCATTCAGTGGGGCTGCAGTACTTTATCAAGAGCCGGCTCGGACCCGCCATGGACCGCGTCCATCTGAAAATCGGAAATCGGGACTTTACCCTGCCATACCGGAAAAAAATCGTGCGCGATCTGCTCGCACTGAATCTCGGATCCCGAAAACCCGCTCCCCTCGATGGTGAAACCAGACTCAAGCTGCTCGCAAAGCTTCGGCCGGACATCGAGAGGACAGGGCAACTGATCGGAAGAGATCTTTCTTCGTGGACGACAGGATAACCCGTGGTATTCACTGTCCACCGGAGTTCATACGCCGAAAAAGGGAGCCCGCTCGGCTTAATCTCAGCTTAATTCATGGGGATCGAGATCAATTGCGCAAATCTGTTTCTACGGGCGAAAGAAGCGGGGGTGCCGATGGAAAGCATCGTGACCGTCGGACGCCAGAACTTCGCTTTGAGCGACGATGCGGTCGAACGGCTTGAAACTGTCATCCCGGCGTCTCTGAGCGAACTCAAGGGGAAATCTCTGGACGAAAAATTTGCGGAGACGTTTTTTCAAGCCCTCGGCTTTTCCACCGTCCATTCCGTCGACGTTTCGGATTACGAATCCTGCACCCACCTGCACGACTTGAACGCGCCAATTCCTGACGAGTGGCGCAATCAATACGATGTCGTGTTCGACGGAGGCAGCCTGGAACACGTCTTCAATCTTCCCGTCGCGCTCAAGAACTGCATGGAAATGGTAAAGACCAATGGTCATTTCATGGCTTTCACCCCATGCAACGGGTTCATGGGACATGGCTTTTACCAATTTTCACCCGAATTGTTTTACCGCGTATTCAGCGAGGAAAACGGATTCGAACTTCGCAGCTTGGTCCTCATTGAAATGGCACCCCGCGGGGCGATGTATCTGGCGACCGATCCGGCCACAACCAAAGCACGCACCTATCTCGAATCACCGCATCCCATCTCCGCGCTGGTGATCGCCCGCAAACTGGACATCCGGCCCGTCTTCCAGTCCCCGCCGCAACAGAGCGACTACTCAGCGCGGTGGCTCGACAACCA
Organism: Verrucomicrobiales bacterium; assembly: GCA_024638765.1. GTDB lineage: Bacteria > Verrucomicrobiota > Verrucomicrobiia > Verrucomicrobiales > DEV007 > JAHEJT01. The sequence continues at coordinate 8,257 of JAHEJT010000024.1, read as the reverse complement.
AGACGGCCAGGGCGGACCAGCGGCTCCCGGTGACGCAGGTCTTCGAAAGTTCCCTTCACGTTGGGTGCCGGGTTTTGTCCTCAATCCCGTGCGCCGGGCGCTGAGACGCCGCCGTCATCGGCTTGAAGGTCGCAAAGGGCTCAGTCGTATCGATTCGCTCGAAGACATCACGTTTTAAGCGTCGGCGTCGTCCCGAAGCACAGATCGGATTTGCCCGGAAGAGTCCCGCATGAATGTCTCTTCACGTTTTTTCAAGGGATCCACCCTCAACCTGGTGCACCAGGGGGTCCGCGTTCTCAGCGTTTTCATCATGACGCCCGTGATCGTGGGTTCGCTTGGCTTGAAGAACTACGGTTACTGGGTGTTCCTCATGTCGATTTTCGTCCATTACAACCTTCTCGGCCTGGGCCTGTCGTTTTCCATCTCCCGCTTCTTTTCAAGGGCGATCGGCAAAGAGGATTACGATGAGTTGAATGCCTTTTTCAACACCGCCATTCAATTCGCCCTGTATATCATGCTGGTCGCGCTGCTTGTTACCGCGGGCCTCTACTTCATCTGCCCCCGCTTCCTCGATTCTACGGACAAGCTTGGCGTTATTCGTCTCATCGTGGCCCTCTATGGGGTCTTTGTGTCCACCGGATTCGTCATCCGGGTCCTGCGCGCGCTTCTCAAAAGTCACCTGCGGCATGATCTCCTGGTCTACGCCTCGCTGATCCAGATCATTCTCGCCAATTGCCTGATCTATGTGTTCTTGAAACGCGGTTACGGCCTCGAAGCTCTCGCCATCATTAATGTCGGCGCGGGTTTCCTGGAATACATCCTGGTAACGGTGTTCTCCTTCGGCGCGGTACCCAAACTGCGCCTCGGCTTTTCCATGGTAAGCCGGAAACGGCGCCGCGAATTCCTCGGCTTCTCCCTGACTGCATTCTTCACCTCTCTCGGAAACACCCTCCGGTTTACCGTCGATCCCCTGATCCTGGGCGCTTTCGTAGGGGTGACGTCGGTAAGCTATTACAATATTGGCTCCCGCATTCCGAAATACTTCGAAGATCTTATCAGCGCCGTCATGGGGAGCCAGATTCTCGTGATCCTCAGTCAGTTGCACGGAAAGAACCAAGAGCAACTCATGAAGAAGCGATTCATTCAAGCCACGCGTCTCACCACGATCCTTGCGGTCATTGGAGGTTTCAGCATTCTGCTTTACGGGGGCGATTTTCTGGAGCGCTGGATGGGGGAAGGTTTTGACCCCTCGAGAAAAATTCTGCTGATCCTCGCCATTCCTTTCAGCCTTTCTCTGATGCAATATCCCTCCCGAAGCATCCTTTATACCACCGCGAATCATGCTTACCTCGCGAAAGTTATCATCAGTGCCGGGTTGTTTAACGTGGTGCTCAGCATTATTCTTGTACAGTTCTACGGACTCTACGGCGTCGTCTGGGCTACCTGCGTGGAGATGACCATCGTCTTCCTGATCGTGCTGCCGGCCGTCGTGTGCCGGGTGTGCCAGATACCGGCTTCCGCCCTCTATCTGCGCGCCCTCGCAATCCCTGCGGCCAAGACGCTGCTGGTCTTGCTCCCTGTGCTCCTCCTCACCCCGCTGGTCAAACCTTCTTACCCGCACCTCGCCGGGATCTTTGCCCTGCAGTCGCTCTATCTCGCGCCCCTGGTCCTGTGGTTTGTGCTCGGACCTGAAGAACGGGCCCTGGTGGCAAAAGCTCTTCCCCCCCGATTCCGCTTCCTGGCGCAGCGGCCCACCGGCGCGGCAAATCCTTGAGCTTCGAGGTTTGTCTCCCTACGCATTCCCCGCAAGCGGGGCAGCACAGGTTTTCAACGAGAATCTCTCACATCGAGCTTGCACCAAACGATTCAAAGCGGTGTCGCCCAGGGGGAGTCACAAGCTCCGCAGACACAGAAAGAACGCGATCCCCTTCTCGAGAAATAAATGGCCAAATCGACTTACCAGGTCCGAAGATAGCCCCGAAAATGCCGATCTCGACCACAGCGACAGAAGCCGAAACAACCCCCGATCTCCCGCCGGTCGAGGTTTTACTCGTCACCAATCACTTTTATCCGGTGATCGCGGGCGGAGCCGAACGATTTCGGCGTTACGGTCCGGGACTGCGAAAACGCGGTATTCACCTCCACGTCATTGCACCGCGCCTGGACCCGGCGCAGCCCGGGCACGAGGATCTCGAAGGAGTCTCCCTACACCGTTACGCGGCCGGAGGTTCCGGCCCTGAGCAATTGGAAACGCTATTACAGCATGCCGTCAAATGGTTAGCGGAATGTCGGGATTCTCCGCCCCACGTCATCCAGGTGTTTACATCCTATCCCCGCACCGCCGCATCGTTCTGGAAATGGCGTTTCGCGGGCAAGCGTTGCCTGCTCGTCTTTACGATGACCCCTGATCCAAGGATAATTCCATCGGGTGTCCTCCGGCGAATCCGCCGCCGGCTCAGGCTCCGGTGGTGCTTCGGCGCTTTTTCCCGCATTGCGGTCGGGAGCACGACAATGGCGGAAACCTGCGCCGCCAACGGCAACGCCGCACGGCGCAAGATCGTGGTCATCCCGCACGGCACGGACACGGAACGCTTCCAACCGGTGCCTCACGGCGCGGCGAAAGCGGTGCTGCGAAAGAATCTCGGGCTGGAACCGGAGAGTCGAGTCGTCCTCCACGTCGGAAGCATTCTACCACGCAAACGGCCGCATCTTCTCCTGGAAGCGTGGCCCGAAGTCATCCGCAGGATTCCCAGTGCGCGCCTTGTTTTTCTCGGCGCCCGCGAAGATCGAAAAACACTTCTCACGAGTGCCCTTCAGAATGAAGCCAACGAATATCTTGCCCGTATCGACACCCTTGTGAATTCATTATCCGACCCGGAATCCGTCCGTTTTCTGGGTGAAGTCCCCAATGTGGAGGACTATTACCGGTCTGCGGACATCTTCCTGTTCTGCTCACGTCAGGAGGGGATGCCCAATGCGGTGGTCGAAGCCATGGCTTGCGGCCTGCCTTGCGTGCTCACGCATTTCCTGGGCTTTCCGGCGGAGGAATTCGGACGCGAAGGAAGCGAATACCTTGAAACCCGAGGCAATCCCAGGGCTATCGCGGACCACGTCGTCGCACTGCTGGAGAATCCCGAAGAATCACGCAGGTTGGGACGCAACGCGAGGAAGTGGGTCACCTCCCATCTCAACGTCGAAGATTCGATCGATGCTTATGCCCGCCTTTACCGGCAGTTGGCCGGCGGCACGCCCGGGACCGGCTGACAATGCGGGCTTCAGCACCCCGCTTCTCCAAGAGAAATACGATGTGCGGCATTCTGGCAGTCTATCGTCAAGACAGGCACCCCGTTAGCGCATCGCTCCTCGAGAGCATGTGCGAAGAGATGCGCCATCGGGGACCCGATGACGACGGATATTTCAACAAGGGACACGCCGGTCTCGGATTCCGGCGTCTCAGTATCATCGACCTCGACACCGGACACCAGCCCATCGCCAATGAAGACGGCACCGTCTATGTCATCCTCAACGGGGAGATTTACAATTACCGTGAACTGCGCAGCGACCTCGAAGCCCGCGGGCACCGCTTCTCCACGTCATCTGACACCGAGGTCATCGTCCATCTCTACGAGGAATACGGTGACGATTTCGTGGATTATCTTCGCGGCATGTTCGGAATTGCGCTCCTCGACACAAGGCGTGATCGCCTCGTCGTCGTCCGTGACCGTCTGGGCATCAAGCCGGTGTATTATTACCACCGCAATGGGCTCTTCGCCTGTGCCTCCGAAATCAAAGTCCTGCTCCGCCACCCCGAGATCGAGGCCTCCCTGAACGCCGAGGCGCTCTTCGAATATTTCAGCCTCCGATATTCACTGCAGCCGGACACGCTCTTTGAAAACATCCACAAACTTCCCCCCGCAACCCTGCTTGCGGTGTCCAGCGACAAGATTCAACGGCGGACCTACTGGCAACTCGATTACGATACTCCTACACCGTTCGGCAATGCAGGCGAGGCGGTGGAAGAATTGAAGTCGGTTTACCGCGATGCCGTGCGCCTCCACCTCGAGAGCGATGTCCCCCTGGGCCTCTTTCTCAGCGGCGGACTCGACTCCAGTGTCGCCCTTGCCGTCATGAGCGAGTTGTCCGGCCAGCCGGTCAACACCTTTTCCGTCTCGTTTGGATTGGGCCCGCCGGTCGACGAAACGGATTACGCCGCCGCCGCCGCCGCGCATTTTTCTTCCAGGCATCGACCCCTCGTCGTGGAACCGCCCTCGGCGGAAATCCTGGACAAACTCGTTTGGCATCTGGACGAACCGATTGGAGATCCCGCCCTCCTCCCCACCTTTCTCATGGCCCGGCAGGCCGCGCAGGAGGTCAAGGTCGTCCTTACCGGGGAAGGATCGGACGAAACCAACGCGGGATACTATCGCTACCTCCGTTACCGGAGGCTTCTCCAAATCCAACACTTCCTCCCCCGGAATTCCTCCCTGCTGCGCCTGCTCGCAAGCGTCCCCGCCTTGGGCGCGAAAATCCGGCCCATGATCCCACTGAAGACCGCGGCCGACGAACTCGATCTCTTCCGGAGACTTCGGTCCGGGTCCGAAAATCCCGATACCCTGCCGATTGGCCTCCTGGGGAGGGACCTCAGCGACCAGGTCCGGCGCAAGTTATCGGCGACACTGAATGCATGCGGCTCCCGGGATGCCATCGAGCGCCTGCTTCACTTCGACCGGTCCACTTGGATGCAGGAAGATTTACTGATGAAAGTGGACAAGATGACCATGGCGCATTCCCTCGAAGCACGGGTGCCTTTTCTCGATCATCACTACGTGGAATTGTCTGCCCGGATTCCCGCCCGGTTTAAACTCGAGGGCGCAACCAAGAGCCTGCTCCGGCGGGCTTTCAGCGACTCGTTGCCGCCGCAAATCGTTTCGCGCGGCCAGTCCGGATTCAACGTCCCTCTCGCGAAGTGGATTCAGGGAGATTTTGAAGCCAGGGTCGCAGAGACTCTCTCCGATGATGCAGTGAGTCGCCGCGGCGTCCTCTCGGGTGAGGAGGTCACCCGCATCCGCGAGGAATACCTCTCCTCCGGCCGGCATGCCACCCTCGTCTGGATGCTGGTGCTGCTGGAACTCTGGTTTCGAAAATACTTCGATTAGCAGGGCCCGCCGCCCTCACTCTTGTAAGCTGCGATACTGACGCTTTGTAAGAAGCGGCGGCTGATCTTGCGCCGCAGGGAAAAAGGGAGCAATCCGGCAAGGATTTCCCCCGTCAGTGTCAGCCGGAGGGCAAGAGGGGACTGCCGCAGCCGCCCCCGGCGGTGAAAGGCGAAGCGCGTGAAACCCGCCCGCGCCAGCGCCTCCCTCATCTCACGATAAGTCCACTCCTTGAAGTGAAACCCCTCCGGCACACTCGAAAAGTATCCTGAGATGTCGTGGGGACCGGAAAAGCGGTGTGGGGTATCGAAGATGTAAACGCCCCCGGGCCTCAAAAGCCGGTGGGCCAGTTCAAGGTGGGGCTGAAAATCCTCCGGATGCAGATGCTCGAGGAACTGGTAACTGAAGACCAGGTCGGCCGCAGCATCGGGAATTTTCAGCTCGAACCCATCGTAAAGGACCAGGGTGAAGTTAGCGGGGACCTCTTCCCCGGGATGACGTTGGTCTGAGATGTCCACCGCGATCACGCTCGCGGCGGTCTTGCACACTTCGTAAGCCAGTCGGCAGTCGCCGGGCGCGAACTCGAGAAACCGCGTCTCCGGCCGGAGGTGTGGCCGAAGCAGCCGCATCCGCGCTTCCACGCTGCGCCGGCTGTTTTCCGGGGTCTCCCTCCGCGTCAGCCGCGGATGATCGGGGACTCGCTCGAAAAGCTCCCGGTAAAGAGACGCCAGGAGGGCGGGCCTTTCTTCCCGCGTGGAATGCAGCAACCGGCGGGCCAATTCTTTCTCGACCTCGTAATGGCTGCGTAACTGCTCCCTGGTGCGCCGGGCCATCTCTTCGACTCCGAGGGAGCGGCGCTCAGGAGCGCGTCGTGGTGGGCATGACTTCTCCCGCCTCGGCGCTCCCGGCATAACTTGTGAAGTCGCGCTTGAGAGGGTCGACAACCTGCCGCTCATCGTGAATCGCCCCGGTAAGGATCGTGCGCACCGTGTCCAGAAGGATGGCGACATCAAGGTAAAGCCCCATGTGCTTCATGTAATAAAGATCGTATTCCAGTTTCCTCACCGCGTCCTGCACGCTGGAGCCGTAAGGATAGTTGACCTGGGCCCAACCCGTCAGACCCGGCTGAATCAGAAGCCGCTCCCCGTACCAGGGTATCTGCCGATTCAGCATCTCCACAAACTCCGGCCTTTCCGGTCGCGGCCCCACAAAGGACATCTGCCCCCGCAGGACGTTGAAGAGCTGCGGAATCTCATCGATGCGGTATTTCCTCAAAATCCGGCCCGCTGCCGTCAACCGGGAATCACCCTCCGAAGACCATCGGGCGCCCGATTCTTCAGCATCGGTGCGCATGGTCCGCAACTTCAGCATGGAGAAATGCTTCCCGAAGCGTCCCAAGCGTGTCTGACGGTAAAAGACGGGGCCTCGCGACGTCATTTTCACCAGCAGCATCCCCACCAGTAAGGCGGGCCAAAGAAGAAGCAGGCACGCCACGGAAGCCGACACGTCAAAGCCGCGTTTGATCTTTTTGATGTAAATCAGGCGTGGCGAATCGCTCGCCGTCAGGAGCCAGTCGGTCGAAACCAGTTCCAATGGCGCCAACTGGAACTCCTCCTCGCATAAGCTCAGGGCCGGACAAACAAGGATCCCGGAATAACGCAGCTGGCAGAGCGCCGAACGAATGTCGGTGTCGTAGAGACATCGCTCCGAGCAAACCAATCTCTCGATGCGATGCTCCGCCACCAGCATTTCTGCCTGGCTGACATTCCCCAGATAGGGCACCCCCAGAATCTCATGGGATTCATCCCGGCAATTCGCCAGCAGACCGATCACATCGAAATGGGACTTGTCCAATTCACTAAGCAAAGCCAGCTCCGCGTGATTACCTCCTTCTCCCACCAGGAATGCAATCCGCTCCCGCCGCCCTCGATCCTGCGCAAGTATCAAGGCGTGATGAGAAAATAAGAGCACCGCCGCGGTGGGCCAGCTTACCAACATGACACCGCGACCCACGCGCGTCGAAAAGTTGACGTAAAATACCGCCAGCATTACCGCGGTCGCCGCCACGAACAACAGGGAAAGAAGCAAGTAAGTCTTGAGCGGAGATCGACGGCCGCTCAATCGAGTCGAATACAGGCCCGCAATGTAGAGGAAGATCGGCAGCGCGATCGCGCCGGCAAAAATCCCCGGAAGATACTGCGAGAGCTTGAAGAGCCAGTTTTCGTCGAAACGGATCCTTGTCCCCACCACGAAGGCGAGAACCACGATCAGAAAATCGAGAAGGAAATGCCAGACCGTCGCGGTCCGGTATTTATGGATCCTGCCGTTGGAAGTCATCCCCTCTTCGTGACTGTCTCTCTCGTTAATCCCTCGCCCCCCGAGGACCTTCGTCCTCACCGTGGTCTGGAGCTTTCGGATCCGCCAAGCGCGGAACTCCGATGGATGGATCCCCCCCTTCCGCCGGCCGAAACCGCCTATATTCTGAATCGGGTCCGCCCAAAGGGCAAGCGATATTCTCAGGAATGCGAAAAATCTAAGATTTGCGTAATAAATAGACCCCGAACTTCCTTGGTTTTTCGCCGCCCCGGCCCTCAAGGACCCAGTGCTTCGACCGGACCCGCCCCCCTGTGATCCCCCGTGGCGGCCTCCAGGACCCGCTGATAACCCTTCACGCAGCGCTCCCAGGTGAATCGCGCGCCGTGGAGCGCGATGCGTTCCCGGTCTGCCGCGCTACTCAAGAGCTCACCGATTTTCACCGCGAACGCCTGCGCCGATCGATCCCCCACCGTTGCACCCAGTTCCGCAGAATCCAGGACTTCGGGAATCCCGCCCACCGCGGGCGCCAGCACCCGCAGCCCGCAGCAAAAGGCCTCAAGAATTACGTTGGGCACCCCCTCGTTCCGGCTGGTGAGACACAGCAGATCCGCCGCCCGCATCGCCGCAGCCACCTCCTCACCCGAGAGACTCCCGGCCATGGTGATATCTCCCTCACATCCCAACTCGGCCGCCAGGCATCGTGCCGCTTCCCGCAACGGTCCCCGTCCCACCATCAAGAGCCGCAATCGGCCGCGCAACTCCTCCGTCCGCCCGGCCATCGCAAAAGC
>JAHEJT010000023.1 GCA_024638765.1 Verrucomicrobiales bacterium | reverse complement strand
CCCCACTTCCTGCATTTCGACGCGAATCGCGTCGCGATCCTTCGCGCCGCGAAGTTTCCGGTTCAGCTGGTAAAGCTCCATGTCGAGCGCGTGCTTCTTCCGGCTCCACTCCGCATACCCCATCCGGTCCAGGCGCACGACCTGGGTGCCGTTGGCGGCGAACGCATCGTTCTCGCCTGCGACCGCCATCTGGTGACCGGCGAACCAGCCGAACCCCACCTTGCCCGTCTCCTGGCTCATCGCGAGAATGTGATGGGCTCCCCACACGTAAATCTGATCGTCCGCCAGCAGCGCCTGGGTGCCGCCCACCACACCGCCGCCATCGCTGCGCCACGAAGCCCGCATCTTGCGCACCGATTTCCCGGTGGCCCGCTCCAGGACCGCCGGAAGCGATCTCCCGGAAGGAATCACCAGCAGATCTTCGTTCGCCAGAAAATATCCCTGCGGCGACAGATCATTCCGTCCCGCGCTTTCCTGGCTGATGTTATCGATCTTCCAGTGCACATCGCCGGTCGCCGCATCCACCGCGTGGAGCACGACCAGCTCGTGCGGAAAAATTCCGGCGCCGAAATAAGCGAGCGCTTTTTCGTCTTCGCCGGGCGCCACCAGGATCCCCGTCCGCACCGGCCATCGCGAAATCATTTCTCCACGCCCCAGGATCATCTCGGGACTCGGCCCGGCCCGTCGCTTCCAGATCAGGCGACCGTCGGACGCATCCAGGCAATAGGCGAACCCGTCGTCCGAGCCGGTGTAAACTTTGCCATCGTGTACGGTCGGCGCCAGCCGCACCGCCCCTCCCGTCGTAAAACGCCATTGTTCATTTCCGGACACCAGCTCCAGGCATCGCACCTGGTGATCGACCGACGATCCGTAAAAGACGCGGTCCCCCACCACCGCCACGTGAAAGGCGTCATCAAAGGTGATCCGGTGCCGCAGGAGTTTTTTCTCAATGATCCGATTCTCCGGACCCGTATTGCCTTTCTCCGGCGCAGCCACGGACACCACCCGCCACTGTTCCGTCAACGGAAAGGAAAGCTGCTCCGTGGTCCACCCGAGACGGCTGTTGTCGCGCATGTAGGTGGGCCAGTCCTCGGCGTGGAGCGCAGGCGCAAGACCGGTTAGGGCCAGGAGAAAAACCAGGGCACATCCCGCGGCTCCGGGACGGGCGGATACGGGGATTTTCATGCCCCATTATTCGCCAGCCCGGCCGCCGGCCCAAGACCAAAGTGGGGCAGGTTTTCAACCTTCCATCTGGAGAGGCGAGAAGGCAGGTTCATATCCCACCTCACTTTCGCCCCCAACCTCCTAACTGCCGACTTCCCTCCGTTTTGTCATCCCGAGCTTGTCGAGGGATCTCTCTCCACGGCAGGTGAAGACCCTATGACCTAATGACATGCATCGAAACGGAGGATGCCGCAAGGGTCGCGCGCCATCAAAGGATTATCGGATCGCGCTTGGCACGAACGTGAGATCCCTCGACTTCGCTCGGGATGACAAGCACGCGTGTCGAGGCGCCTCAGATCGATCGATCGTGGACTCCCAATTCCCAATTCCAACCCACTCGCCACTCGCCACTCGCTACTCGCCACTCACCATCAACTATTAACTAACAACTACTTACTCTTCTTCTTCGTCCCCTTGTCGTCCCCCTTCTTCCATAAATCCACTTCCGCATCGTTCTTGGACTCCGGGCCCTCCGTGCTCCGGCCACCAAAGACGTCGTCCTCAATCTGCTTCAACAAGCGCGCCGCCACCTCCGGCTTCGACACGTAAAGATTGTCCGTTTCCCCCGGGTCCGACGCCAAATCGTAAAGCTGGGCCGGCGGGCCGTCCGGCACGTGCTTGGGCGCCGTCCATCCCGCCGATCCGCTCGCGAGAATGAATTTCCAGTCCCCCTCCCGGTATGCGAAGTGGCCGCTGACGGAGTGATGGATGATCCCCGCCCGCGTCGAATCGACCTTCTCCCCCTGGAATGCCGCCAGGTAACTCACGCTGTCCTCGCAGGCACCCGCCGGCACATCCGCCCCGAGAATGTCGGCGCAGGTCGCAAAGAAATCCGTGTGACAGATCGTCTGCGCGCTCGTCGAACTCTCCGCAATTCCACCCTTCGGCCAGCGCACCAGGAAGGGCGTGCGATGCCCTCCCTCCCAGATGTCCGCCTTGGATCCGCGCAGGTGCGCGCTCGGGTAATGTCCCTGCGCCTGCAAATCATCAATCTTTGCGGCCTTGGAACAGCCGTTGTCACTCGTGAAAATGACGAGCGTGTCGTCGAGGACCCCCGTCTCCTCGAGGGCCTCCAGGACCGCCCCGATCGCAGCGTCGGTCTGCATCACGAAATCCCCGTAAGAACCCAGCCCGCTCTTTCCCTCCCACTCCGTAGTCGGGACGATCGGCGTGTGCGGCGAGCCCAGCGGAAAGTAGAGAAAGAACGGCGCCTTCTTAATTGCCCTCGCCCGCACGTAAGCGGCCGCCTTCTCCGCCAGCCGCGGCAGCATGTTGATTACGTCGTCATGGGCGATGACACGATCGTCTTCGATGACGGCCTCCATGTTCCGCGCGTGATGAAACCCGTGGTAATAATCGAAGCCCCGGTGCACCGGACCATCGGGAATCTTCGCACCCACCGGAGGCGTCTTGTGCTCCTTCTGGCTGTAGCGTTCTCCACTCTCCGGATCGAGGTATTCAAAATCGAGGTGCCATTTTCCGACGATGCCGGTGTGGTATCCCTGACCCTTCAAAAAGCTCGCCACCGTCGGCCGCTCGGGTGCGATCAGGCACGGCGCGAACCCCGTGACCACGCCTTTTTGCAATCGCGAGCGCCAGCTGTATCTGCCCGTCATCACTCCGTAGCGCGTCGGCGTGCACACCGACGACCCCGAGTGCGCGTCCGTAAACGTCATACCCTCCGCCGCGAGCCGGTCGGCGTGCGGCGTCGGGATCTTTCCCCGCTCCGGGTTCAGGCATTGGACGTCGCCGTACCCGAGGTCATCGGCCATGATGAAGATGATGTTTGGTTTTGAGGCCGCGCCAAGGCTGCCCGTGACCGCGATCAGGAGGGATAAGAGAAGAGTTATCGGTTTCATAGTCAGGATCAGGCCCGCTCATTGACTGCTAACATGCTCCTTCTAAAATGGAAACCTCGAATCCGCCTCGGTGAAAAGCAGGGCAGTCCAGGATGGCCCGTCTCTCGTGCAATCTCGCAGGTTAAGAACCTGCGCCACTTTACATCCGCCGCGAATAGAGTTTGAAAAGAGGAAGGCCACCGCACAACTTGAAGACTTGGGTGGGTGATAATATTGAGATCGTCCCGACCTCAGTCCTTTGTATACTGATCACTGCAGACTGATCACTCGCGCGAAGGCGCCCTCACCCGCGGCAAACCGCGACTGGGCCGGCACAGCTTTGAAACAACTCGAAGAAATCTGCGTCTGGTAAGTGCACGATAGCCGGGTCGAGAAGCGCAACTCATCTCTTTTAGGGTGAAAAATAGGTTGAGCCGAGCTACAATCCATCACCGGGTCGGACGGGAACGATTTCTTCCCCCGCAAGTAATTTCTCAAGAACGCACCCATGGTTTCCAGACAGGAGCGATTAGGGTGCAGGCGGCGGATGTGATATTCTGACTGCAGTCGACGCGAATTGACGCTTTTACCACAGGGATTTTAATGACGAGGAAATCGCCGTTCTCTGAATCGTAAGACTTTTCATTCATTACCGTCACCCAACCTTGATGTCATGAATTCCAAACCTGAAAACTCTGCCGCTGAAAAATCTCTGGGACTCGGCCTGATTGGCGCAGGCGGGTTCGGGAGGTTCTGCCTGGAACAATACGCCGCACTCGGTGACGTCAAGGCCGTCGCCGTGGCGGATGTGGTCGCGGATGCCGCTGCGAGCGTGGCGGAAACGTTTGCCATCGATCATGTCCTCACCCCGGAAGATCTCCTTCACCGAAAGGACGTCGACATCGTGCATATTGCCACGCCTCCCTCCACCCACAAGGGCCTGGCGGTCGCCGCATTGCAGGCGGGCAAACACGTGCTCACCGAGAAGCCGCTCGCCACCAACCTCGAAGACGGGCGTGCCATGCTCGACGCCGCAGTCGCCTCGGGCCGCATTCTCGGCGTAAATCTGATCATGCGATACAATCCTCTCTGCCAGTGCGTCCACGAGATTCTCCGACAGAACCTGTTGGGCGCGCCGCTGCATTCGTTTTACGAGAATTACGCCAGCGACGAAAACCTGCCGCCCAATCATTGGTTCTGGAACCGTGCCGTCAGTGGCGGGATCTTCATCGAGCACGGCGTCCATTTTTTTGATCTCTTCGAAATGTTTTTCGGCAGCGGTAAAGTCGTAGCGGCACAGCAGGGCCGGCGCCCGGCCCCCCGCCCCGAGACAGGCGGCAAGGCGGTTGTGGAGCAGGTCAGTTGCACTGTCCGGTATGAAAACGGGGTTCTTGGCAATTTTTACCACGGTTTCCACCAGTGCCGCAGATTGGACCGCCAGGAACTGCGCATTGTGTGTGAACGCGGCGCCATTCGGTTGTTCGAATGGGTGCCGACCTCGATGAAAATCGAAGTCATCGCCCCGCGCGCCGACATCGACGCCCTCGTCGGCCTGATTCCGCAATCGGAAATCGTATCCGTGGACGAGCTGAAAAACAGCGCCCGGAACATCAGCTGTCGTCATCAGTCCTGTGTGGTGGACGGAATCTTCCACCTCCGCGGCGGGATGGGCATGGAAAAGAGCAAGGTATACGGATCTGTGCTTCGAGAACTGCTGACGGACCAGATCAGAGCGGTCCGGGATCCCGGGCACCAACGCCTGGTCGACGGCGAGAACGGCTTGCGTGCTCTGCATCTGGCCGTCGAGGCGGACAATGAAGCGCGCACTTCCAGGTAGCGACGGGTGCAAATGGGACTTCATCCTTTGTCATTGATCCTTCATTTTACGCTTCAGTGACGCCAGGGAAGAGCGGTTAGCCAAAGCAAATCGGATAAAACCTTATTTAACCCGCAGCCGCCGGCGCCAGCTTTTCCTGAAACCACCGGCACGCCAGGCGCGCCACCTCTTCAAGTTTCCCCGCTTCTTCGAACAGATGCGTCGCGCCGGGCACGATCTCGATGTGCGGCTTGACGCGCATCTGGTCGCTCGCCAGGCGGTTCAACCCGATGACGGCGTTATCAAGGCCGCCCACGATCAGCAGCGTGGGGGCTTGCACTTCGGGCAGGGCGTCATCCGCCAGGTCGGGACGTCCTCCGCGGGACACCACCGCGCCCACCATCTCCGGACGCCAGGCCGCGGCGATGAGAGCAGCCGCCGCACCGGTACTCGATCCGAACAGCCCCACCGGCATCGCCCTCGTGAGGTCCTGCTGCCGCACCCAGTCCACGGCGCCTGCCAATCGTCCCGACAGCAAAGAGATATCAAACCGGAATTCATGCGTATCCTGGTCTACCGTATCCTCCTCGGCCGTGAGCAGGTCGAACAATAGCGTGGCGAGACCGCCTTCGTTGAGCGTCCGCGCGACAAATTGGTTACGCGGGCTGAACCGGCTGCTGCCGCTCCCGTGCGCAAAAACGACAAGCGCCTGGGCGCCCTCGGGGATGGTCAGCGAACCTTCCAATCGGACGTCGTCCACTTCCAGGGTGACGTCGCTTTCCTGAGCGATAACCGAATTCTCCATTGATTTAGTTGTTCAGACGGTTTCTTTTCTCTCTTTCCAGGCCGCCTCAAGCAGCTTCCGCACTTCTTCATCGCCGACTTGGGAAAAATCCCCGTAATTTACTTACTCCACTCTAGACAACCCACGAAGTTCATGAAATTGCCAGCGTTCACGATTTTCGTATCGGTAATTTCACTAGCCGCTCGTACTGCATGCGCCTAAAGCCCTCGTAAGCAGCCGAGCGGAGTGAATCCTGCTCAGACCAGTTCGGACTTGCATGCCCCGTGCCCTCGCCCAACGTTGAAACCGTTCTTTTTTTGCACCACAGCAAGATGGCCGGCAGAAAACCGAAGCAGATCCGCCGTTCTCTCACGATCAACCGGGCACCCGTGCTGACGCTCTGGGAGGCGGTCGTGGCGGAGCGGCTCGGGTTCAACCGCAAAGAAGCACTGACCCTGGGTCGGGCGGTGGCGGGGCTGAACGCTTATTCAAAAGGTGTCCGCCGGGGGCTCTTCCAACCCGCGCCAAGAGAGGTGCGCGAAATGGATGCCAAACAGGCTTTTGTCGCCGGGAGAAAGCGCATCTGAGATCAGGCTCAACTCCCGGGCACGTCCCCGGGGCTCTTCTCCTCCCGGTGCTCGGGGACCGCCAGCCCGATCAGCTTGTAAAATGCTTTCGCGTCGAGGGTCTCGCTCTTCAGCAACTCCGCCACCACCGTCTCCAACTGGTCCCGGTGTGCCTCCAGAATCTCGATCGCCTCTTTGTAAGCCCGATCGAGAATTTTCTTTACCTCCTCGTCAATCTTCCGGGCGGTCTCTTCGCTGCAGTCCCGCTGCAGTAAGCCTTCCTGTCCCGGCATGAGATACTCCTCGCGCTTGGCCACGCTCGTCAGCCCGATCTTCTCACTCATCCCATAATGACACACCATCTCCCGCGCCAACGCCGTCGCCTGTTCGAGATCGTTCGAGGCCCCCGTCGTAATCTCATCAAAAACCACTTTCTCCGCGGCCCGGCCCCCCAGCATCCCACGAATTCGGTCGCGCAGCTCGGATTGGCTGAGCAGAAACTGGTCTTCCGTCGGCAACTGCATCGTGTACCCCAGGGCCGCCCGCCCCCGCGGCACAATGCTGATCTTGTGGACGGGATCGGCCCCCTCGCTGTACACCGCCACCAGGGCGTGCCCCGTCTCGTGATATGCCACGCGGCGTTTCTCCTTTTCTCCCAGGCGCCGGCTTTTTCGCTCCGGACCGGCGACCACTTTCTCAATCGCCTCTTCGAGGTCCTTCTGCCGGATCGCTTTGCCTCCCCGCCGCGCCGCCAGCAGGGCCGCCTCGTTCAACGCGTTCGCCAGGTCCGCCCCGGAGAATCCCGCCGTCGCACGCGCGATCCGCTCCAGGTCGATATCCTCGTGCAGCGGCTTCCCGCGGGCGTGCACTTTCAGAATCGCCTCGCGTCCCTGCGCATCGGGAGCATCGACCACCACCAGGCGATCGAATCGCCCCGGACGCAGCAATGCCCGGTCCAGCACGTCGGGCCGGTTCGTGGCGGACAGCAGAATCACGCCGACATTCGGATCGAAACCGTCCATCTCCACCAGCAACTGATTCAATGTCTGTTCGCGCTCGTCGTTCGCCGTGCCCAGGTGAACCCCGCGCGTGCGGCCGATCGCGTCCAGTTCGTCGATAAAAATGATACACGGCGCCTGCTGCTTGGCGTTCTCAAATAAATCGCGCACCCGCGCCGCTCCCACGCCCACGAACATCTCGACAAAATCGCTCCCGCTGATCGAGAAGAACGGCACCTTGGCTTCGCCCGCAACCGCGCGCGCCAGCAGCGTCTTCCCCGTGCCCGGGGGACCGACCAGGAGCACCCCCTTTGGAATCCGCGCGCCCAGCGCCCGGAAACGCTCCGGCTCTTTCAAAAATTCGACGACTTCCCGCAACTCGAACTTAGCCTCTTCACAACCCGCCACGTCGTTGAAGTCCACTCCTGTGCCTTCATCGGAAACAAAGCGCGCGCGGCTCTTCCCGATGCTCATCATCCCGGTCGCGGCCCGCCCCATCCGCCGCCCCACGTACATCCACAGCGCCACGAGCAGCACAATCGGTAACGCCCACGCCAGCAGAAACGTCGAAATCGGGTTCGGCCGCACACCCGTGAACTTCACGCCGGCTTCCTGGAGCTCCTCCACGAGATCCGGGTCTTCAATCCGCACCACGCGAAAAACAAAAGACGTCTCTTCCAACCCTTCTTCCAGCTGCTCCGGCGCCCGCGCCCGCTCCTCTATACTCTCCTCTCCCAGCTCGATCTTCCCCGTGATCTGATCGAACTCGACCGAGCACTCCACCACTTCGCCTCGACCCAGGTGCTCCTTGAATTCGCTGTAAGGAATCGTGCGCACCGTCAACCTGGTCAGCGTCGATTGCCAAAACCACAACACCACCAGCATCGCCAGAAAGTAAAGGATCAGAACACGCACCCTCTTCGGATCCCATCCCGAAACGGGGAGCTTCATTTCGCTCTCTTTCTTCGATTGATCCTCGTTGGGTCCGGCAGGCATTTTCTCGGTCCGATTCCTTTGAAAACCAGTGTCTCCCCCTACCCCTTGATCACCCCGACCGGGCGCATGCGGGCGACTTTCTTCGAGAGGCCCGCGCGATCGACCACGTCGACCACGAGGTTCACATCTTTGTAAGCATCCGGCTGCTCCTCGGCAAGGCCGCGCCAGCTGCGCGCCCGCGCCACCACCCCCCGCTCCGCCAGTTCTTCGTCGATCCGGCGGCCCTTGGCTTCGCGCACCGCCTGGTGGCGGCTCATCACGCGCCCCGCGCCGTGACAGGTCGTGCCGAATGTCTGCTCCATGCTTCCCGGCTGACCCACGAGCACCCAGCTGGCCCGCCCCATGTCACCAGGGATCAGGACGGGTTGCCCGATCTTCTTGTAAAGTGACGGCGTCTCCGGATGCCCGGGCGGAAAGGCCCGCGTCGCCCCCTTGCGATGCACCCAGACTTTCTTGTGTCCGCCGTTGATCCGGTGATCCTCGAACTTCGCAATGTTGTGCGCCACGTCGTAGACCAGGCTCATCTGCAACGCTTCCCACGGCCGGCCGAAGACCTCCGCGAAAGTCTCCCGCGCCAGGTGCATCAACAACTGCCGGTTGCACCAGGCATAGTTCGCCGCCGAGCGCATCGCCCCGAGGTAATCCGCCCCCTCCGGACTGAGCACGGGAGCGCAGGCCAGCTGACGGTCGGGCAGTTCGATCCCGTACTTTTCCGGCACGCCGCGCAATTTCTTCAACGCGTCGTCGCATACCTGGTAACCCAACCCCCGCGATCCGGAATGAATCATCACGCACACCATTCCCTCTTCGAGACCCATCACCGCCGCCGCGTTCGCATCGAAAATTTCGTCGATGACCTGCACCTCCAGGAAATGATTCCCGGCCCCCAGGGTGCCGCATTGGTCGGCGCCGCGCTGCAGCGCCCGTTCGCTGACCCGCTCCGGCTCGGCGCCCTCGAGCCGGCCTTCGGCCTCCGTGTGCGCAATGTCCGCCTCACTCGCCAGCCCGCGGCCCTGCAAGTAAGGCACACCTTCCAACATCAGTCGTCGCAATTCCCGCGCGTCAAAGTGATACTTCCCGGAGCGGCCTATCCCGCTCGGCACCCGCCGGAACAAGGCATCCACCAGCGTGTCGAGATGCGGCCGGACGTCGTTCTCGAAAAGATTGGAACGCACCAGGCGCACCCCACAATTGATGTCATACCCGACCCCGCCCGGCGAAATCACGCCACCCTCCTGCGGATCGGTGGCACAGACGCCTCCGATCGTGAATCCATATCCCCAGTGAATATCCGGCATCGCCAGGCTCGCCACCTGGATGCCGGGCAACGTCGCCACGTTGGCCACCTGCTCGGGCGCCTGGTCTTGGCGGACCTGCTCGACCAACGCGTCGCTCACGTAAATCAACCCGTCCACGCGCATCCCCTGCTTGTAACTCCGGGGAATGCGCCAGCAGTATTCGTTGACTCGCTCCAGCGGTCCCGTGTAAGCGGCTTTCATCGACTCAAGCCAACCTAAGCCTTTCCTCCCCCCGCACGCTACGCAATTCTTGCGGTAGACACCTCCTCTCCCCACTCGACCCTCGCCACTCGTCCCTCTCTCTATATATCCACGATCACTTCCGCCAGCCAGTCGCCGCCCTCCTCCTGCGCGACTTTCAGCCCATGATAGGTGATCGCCTTGATTTCGTGCGCCGCGTGATGGCGCGACGGATCAAATCTCTCGCCACGCGCCGTCGCTTTCAATCCCGCTTCGTCCACCGTGATGTCAAAATCACAAAAAAGCATTCGGTCAGTCTCGAACAGGTACAGCAACTCGTTCAGCCAGTCGAATAACAGGTCGTCGACCTTTCCCGCAACCCCTTGAATCGCGATCTCTCTTTCCTCGACCGCTGCGACCTCTTCCGGGTTGTCGATCAATACCGCCAGAAACCCCTGCGCGGCGTCTTCGAAAACCGCCGTCAATTCCGGCGCCCTCACCCGTAGTCCCAGATCGGCCGTGTGTGCAAAGGTCTCGAACATCAGCCATCACTCGTTAGGATCTGCACCCTCGCGGAGCAGTTTCGCGCGCAGCGTCTCGAATTCCGACTGCAGTCCGGGACTCAAGCTGACGGGAGAATCCGGCCGCGCGCCGCCGCTTTCGATCACTGTAAGCACCGACGGCAACTGCGTCCTTTCGCGGCGCGCATGCGCGCGGATTTCATCGAGAGACGGGGGCTCGCCTTCCATCGGTTTCCCACTCCGCATCACCTGCCGGAGCAAGGGCTCTCCTTCGCACTTCTCGTCGTGCCGCGCAATCACATCACCCGCCAGCAAACCGTCATCGACTCGTCGATACACCTGCTTGCGTCCCGGAATAATCACTTTTCCCGGCGAAAGCTTGGAACGCGGTGCATCGGCGTATTCCACCAGCTTGTAGGCGATATCCAGGGACGGGACATCATTGCTCACCGCGAGGTTTGTCCCCACCCCGAATCCGTCAATCGGCGCACCCGCCGCGACCAAGTCCGCAATCGCGAACTCGTCCAGCCCTCCCGACGCAAAAATGGACACGTTCTGCAACCCGGCGCCGTCCAGTTTCCGGCGCGCCGCTTTTGCCAGTGACGCGAGATCGCCCGAGTCGAGCCGTATCGCCCCTACCCGGAACTTCTTTCCCAGCTTTCGGCTCAATGCGATCACCTTCTGGACGCCCTCGAGAGTGTCGTAGGTATCCACCAGCAGCGTCGTCTCCGGATAAAGCGCCGCAAACGCCTCCAGGGCGGCCATTTCACTTTCGTGGGCCTGAATGTAGCTGTGTGCCATCGTCCCGAATACCGGTATCCCGTAACGCTTGCCCGCCAGCAGATTGCTCGTCCCCGCCGCACCGGCGATATAAGAGGCGCGTGCCAGCTTCATGGCCGCCTCCGTCCCCTGGGCCCGGCGCGCCCCGAAGTCCACCATCGTGCGTCCGCCCGCAGCTTCGACCACGCGCATCGCTTTGGTCGCCAGCACGCTCTGAAAGTTCATCTGGTTGAGCACCAAGGTCTCAATAATCTGTGCCTCCACGATCGGCGCCACCACCTGGAGCAAGGGTTCGTTTTCAAACACAATCGTGCCCTCCGCAACCGCGTAAACGTCCCCGGTAAACCGAAAATCCCGCAACCAGTCGAGAAACTCCCCGGAAAAGCCTCCCTGGGCGCCCAGGTAACTCAAATCGCTTTCATCAAAGCGAAGATTCTCCAGGTAACTCACAATCTCTTCCAGTCCCGCCGCCACGATGTACCTCCGTTGGGGAGGCATCTTGCGGAAGAACAACTCGAACACCGCCCGAGCCCGCATCCCCTCGGCGAAATATGCCTGCGCCATGGTGATCTCGTAAAGGTCGGTGAAAAAAGCCGAGCGCAGTGGATCTTCGAAAGGTTCTTCATGCATGGCTTCGATTCCGCTTTTTCCCCTCTCCCTCTATGCCTCAATCACCGCCCCGGCGTCGCGCATCTTCCCCAGGGCGCGCGCCCCGTCCCTCGCTTTCGCCTCCACCGCCGCCAACGCCTCCTCCAGAACGTGCACTTCGAAACCATTCTTTACCGCGTCCAGAACCGTCGACAGCACACAATACTCTGTGGCCACACCTCCGATCCAGAGCCGGGTGATGCCCCTCGCCCGTAGTTGCAACGCAAGATCCGTCCCCTCAAAGGCCGAATAGGCGTCGCGCTTCGGGTCGTCACCCTTTGACACAATCACCGCATCTACGGGTAACACTAAGTCGGGGCAGAATGCGGCGCCCGGCGTTTCCTGCACGCAATGTGCCGGCCAGGGGCCCCCACTTTTCTGAAAACTGGCGTGCCCCCGCGGGTGCCAGTCCCGGGACGCGACGACCGTCGCGCCACCTGCCTGCGCCGCCTCGATCCACCGGTTGAGCGCGGGCACGACGTTCTCCCCTTCTTTTACCGGCAAAGCGCCGCCGGGAAAGAAATCATTCTGCACGTCCACAATCAACACCGCGTCGCGCGGCCCAAGCTCGACCGCTATCTTCACCACTGGCGAGTATAGCCCCTGGAAATTATCATACGATCCCTTAAAGGAGTTGGTTGGGAGAGAGGTTAGTGCCAAAGAAATGCGCAGTTTTCCTTAATTTCTGCAGAGCATTTGGCCCGTCCTCCCGCTAATTTGTATGAGGGGCGCCTGGGAGTCGCTCGCCATGCCATGAAATTCGATCTCCATCACGACATTCGCGGGGAACTCGATTCTCCCACGTTCCTCGCAGGCTGGCCCGGCATGGGCAACGTCGGGGCGACCGCGATCGGTTACCTGAGAGCCGATTTGAAAGCCGAACTGCTCGGCGAGATCGACGTCAGCGAACTCGTCGCGCCGGAAGCGATCGTGATCAAGGAAGGCCTGGCCGAACTTCCCGGGCCTCCCGCAAGCCCCATCTACTATCTCAAGCATCCGCCGCTTCTGATCCTCGAGAGCGAGGTGCAGGTGGGAGGCACGGCGGCCCTTGAACTCATGAAAGACATCCTCGATTTCGCACAGGATCACGAGACCGCCACCATTATCACGGGAGCCGCCTTCGCCATGCCAGTCGGCCGGGCAGAGCCTGTCAAAGTGTTCGGCGCAGCAAATGAAAAGGCGCTTCGCGATCGCCTGCCTCCGGCCGGAGTGGAGCTTCTCCAGGAAGGGCAGATCACCGGCCTGAATGGGCTTCTCCTGGGATTTGCCGGCCTTCGCGAGATACCCGCCGCCTGCTTGCTGGCCACCATGCCGCAATACGCGATCAACATCGTGAACCCAAAATCATCGAAAGAGATCATCCGGGTCCTCGAGCGGATTCTCGGCGTAGAAATTGACATGACCGCCCTCGATGAGGCCATCGCCCAGACGGACAAGTTGATGGAGCAGATCGAGAACCATATCCGCAAGGCGTTCCACGCCGGCGAGCGGCCTGGAGAGGAAGAGGGCGAAGACTGGAAAGAAGTCGAGGAGGAAAAGGTGCCCCAGTACGTGATGGAAAAAATCGAGCGCCTCTTTTCCGAGGTCAAGGCGACCGCCTCCAAGGAGAAGGCCGCCCAACTGAAACAGGAACTCGACCGCTGGGATCTCTACAAACTTTATGAGGACCGCTTCCTGAACCTCTTTCGCGAAACGGACGAAAAGTGAAGCCCCTGCCGTCACCGGACCAGCCTCAACCGAAGCACCCATGACCCCCGAAGACATCAGCCTCTTTTCGCTCGAAAGCGGCAAGGCATTCGCCAAAAAGGTCGCCGGTCATCTCGGACTTCCCCTCGGCGCCCACGAGGAGCGGGACTTCGAGGATGGCGAGCACAAGTGCCGTCCCCTGGAAAACGTGCGCGGCCAGGACGTCTTTGTCGTCCAATCACTCTACGGAGAACCGCGACTCAGCGTGAACGACAAGTTGTGCAGGCTTCTTTTCTTCCTCGGCGCGCTCAAAGACGCCTCCGCCCGCCGCGTCACCGCCGTGGTGCCCTACCTCTGTTACGCCCGAAAGGATCGCAAAACCAAGTCCCGGGACCCCGTCACCACCCGCTATGTCGCCGGCCTCCTCGAGGCCGTCGGCACCGACCGCGTCGTCACGCTCGATGTCCACAATCTCCAAGCATTCCAGAATGCCTTCCGCATCCGCACCGACCACCTGGAGGCAAAGAAACTGTTCGTAAAACACTTTGCGCCTCTCATCGGGGCGAACGAGGTGATCGTCCTCTCCCCTGACGCTGGAGGAATGAAACGGGCGGAAGCGTTTCGCGAGTCCTTGGGCCGCGCGCTGAACCGCGAGATCCCCGTCGGCTTCATGCAGAAACAGCGAAGCATGGGTGCCGTCAGCGGCGAGACGGTCGTGGCAGACGTCGCCGGCCGAATGGTCATCATCATCGACGATCTCATCAGCACCGGCACCACCCTCTCGCGAGCTGCCGCCGCCTGCAAGGAACTGGGCGCCTCGTCCGTGTCTGCGGCGGCGACCCACGGGGTCTTCGTCAGCGACGCCACGAAAAATCTCGCCCATCCCGCCCTCGAAAACATCGTGATCACCGATTCCATTCCGCCTTTGCGACTGGAAAAGTCTCCAGTCATGGAAAAGCTCCTCGTTCTCGAGGCTGCGCCCCTCCTCGGGCAGGCGATCGAGAGAATCCATTCCGGCGGCTCCCTGGTGGAGTTGTTGGGGGATTGAGAAAATTGAAGCTCGCCCCGTCCCGCAAATCGGGACGAGGGCACGATCACTTACCCGAGTTCCCGCGCGTGCCGCAGCCCGCAATTCAAATACGCTTCCGCCCGCCGGCGCCATTCCGGATCGTCCCCATAACGCGGCTCGATGGTGTGCCCTAGCATCAGCTTCGCCCGCAATAGCGCCCTTTTGCCTTTGAAAAAGGAAATCAATCGCTTGGAAACCACATCCCCGGTGACACGCTCATACGTGTCGAATACAATCTTTCCCACGGCCTCCGATCCCAGGACCTCGCACTCGAGATCCAGAAAGGAAAGTTCTTCGACCGGATCATTGATCCGAAAGGCGCGGTTGAAATTCAAGCGATCGATGACTGCCGGCGGAGGCGCGAGACAAATGTGTTCCGGCCTTAGATCTCCATGCCCTTCCAGGATTTTTCCGTCGGCAGCCCGGCGCACAAACATCGCTCCGTCCGTCGTCAGAAACTCGCGCAGCGCTTCCGCCAGCCTGCGCGCGGAAGCTGCCAGCGATTCGTCAGCCACTTCGCAAATCTCCTCGGCGTCCTCGCCAATGCCCCGATCCAGTTGCTCCAGATAATCCGCAGGCTCGGCCTCAACTCGCTCCGCATGCTGGTAAAAACCCGCCAGAAGGGCCGCAACTTCTCCGACGGCGCGCTCCCCGACCGTGTCCCGGCGGATCGCCTCATCGAGCATATGCTCCCGGGGCAGTCGGCGCATCTTTACCAACCAGTCGATCACTGTCCCTCCGCCGCCGAGCGCCAGATTCCCTTTTTCATCCATGGTCAACGGCACGGGTTCAAGATAGACGCCCGCGGCCAGGGTTTGGTTCAACTGCATCTCACGGATGCAGCTTTCTCTCCTCGCATCGAGGGTCCTGAAGTCGAGAAACCTATAGCGCACCGGCTTCTTCAGCTTGTAAGCGTGATCCCCGGCAAGGAACACCCACGACATGTGCGTTTCTCTGGTCTCGATTTCCCGCGGTCGTTCCGGGTAATGCTCTGCGGAAGACAGGAATGCCACCTTGTCCTCGATAGAGACGAGGTTTTCCCTTTCCTTCAATGACGGATCCACGCTCATGGTCTCTGGCTGAGGGAAGACTTCAACTCGGAAGCACTGTCCAGGCCAGCTTCCGCCACCTGCCTACCCTGCCCGGCAATCCCGCTTTTCCGGATGCGCCTGGTGCCCTCCACTTGTGAAGAATCTTCGCCTCTGGCCCATCTTACAGGCAGTAGCACCGGGTTGGTCACGAAATTTCGGTCAGCCGATGCCGGCGGCCTGACTGACTGCCACGAGGGCCAGGAATGCGCGACGACGCACCTCAGCCACGGTGCCGATTCCGGATCTCTATCAGCGGTTCCCGGATCCACGTCGCCCGGCATTTCGGGCATTTCGAGGGTTTGGTGAGCTTTTCCGCATCGAACTCGAAGCCGCACTTGCGGCACTGCGCCGGCGTCACATCCATTTCCTGCCCGGTGTGCCGCAGGCTCTGCAACAGATGGCGCAGGTCGTCGTGCACCTCTTTTACCGGGACACGGACCTCCCTCGCGATCTCGGCAACCGACATCGGATTGTCCCTGAGGAGTTCGAGAAGGTCTTTGCGGAACATGGGCAGGGCGGAAAGCGGAGGATTTTCACGCGCGCGAGGCCACTGCGCATGGTCTTGAGGGTAACCGCAGCCCGAAGTGCATTCCAGCCCGCTCTTACCAGCGCCGCCCGAGATACCAGTGATCGGACTCCAAATCGTGTTTCAGCAGATACTCATGCGCGTCGGCGCCGCGCACTTTGAAATAATCCGCGCGCGGCCACTGGGGACGGCTCTTGAGTTGATACCAGCGGTCCACCACCTCCGCAATTTCAATCCAGGCTTCTCCCAGAAGGAAACGCCGCGGCGTTTCGTCGGCTTTATGGCCGGCGTAACACTCGACCTCGACGGGCGTCAGTTCCATTGTTCTAATGATGGATCATTGCCATGATCATGACAGAGCCAGGCGGAAAAACGGCTGTTTTTCGTTTCTACGGCGAGCTCAATGACTTCCTTCCCCTCTGGCAGTCGGGGAGGGAGCGCACTTACCGGTTCGGCGGAAAGCCGTCGGTCAAGGATGCCATCGAGGCGCAGGGCATTCCACACACGGAGGTGGACTTGATTCTCGCCAATGGCGAAGCCGTCGGTTTCGATTACCACCTGGGGGGCGGCGACCGCATTGCCGTCTACCCTGTCTTCGAGAGCTTTGACATTACGCCGCTGGTCCGCTTGCGCGAGGCGCCCCTGCGGGAGACCCGCTTCGTGCTCGACGTCAACCTCGGAAAGCTGGCGCGCTGGCTGCGCCTGGCGGGCTTTGATACCATTTACCGCAACGATCTCGAGGATGCGGAAATCGCGGCCTTGTCAGCAACGGAAAACCGCGTGGTGCTGACCCGTGACCGGCTCCTGCTGCATCGCAAAGAAATCGACCATGGCTATTGGGTACGCGCCGAGCAGCCGGACGCACAAATCATCGAGGTATTGCGCCGCTTTCAACTGGAAGGAAGCCTGCGGCCCTTCCTGCGCTGCCTGGAGTGCAACGGCCGCATCCAGGCGGTGGAAAAAGCCGCTGTCTGGGAGCGCCTGGAACCGAAAACGGGGCTTCATTACGAGGACTTTTATCAATGCGCGGGATGCGGCAAGGTGTACTGGAAAGGATCGCATTACGATCGGATGCTGGCGAAGCTGAAAAGCGTGTTAGCTTAGCAATGATTCGGGAGGGACATGAAGCCGAAGCCATGAGAGCAGCCAAATTGCCCGGTAACGATGAAGTCGCGGAGCTGTTGGAGAGAATCGCCCAGTTGCTCGAAACGCAGGGCGCGAATTTGCATCGGGTTCGTGCTTACCGCCGTGCCGCCGGCGAAGTCGCGGCTTGGGCCGAGCCTGTCGCCGCACTGGCGGGGGAGGGCGCCCGTGGCAAGCTGGAGGAACTGCCCGGCGTCGGCAGCAGCATCGCGGGGACCATTCGCGAATTCGTCCACACGGGGCGGGTGCGCATGCTGGAGCGCCTCGAGGGCGAGGTCTCGCCGGAAGATCTTTTCTGCACCATTCCCGGCATCGGCGAAGAACTGGCGCACCGGATTCACACCGAGCTTCACGTGGAGACACTCGAAGAACTGGAGGTCGCCGCCCATGACGGTCGCCTCGCCAATGTCCCCGGTATGGGAGAACGGCGCTTGCGCGGCGTCCGGGCCGCCCTGGAGGCGGCGCTCAGCCAGTCCACCCGCCGTCGCGCCCGGCAGCGGCGTCTTCGCGAGGGGAGGGCGGACGCCGCTCAAGGCGTGGAAACGGAGGACGAGCAGCCTTCGGTGGCGATCCTTCTCGATGTCGATGCCGAATACCGCCGCGAGGCGGAAGCAGGCAGGCTTCGCAAGATCGCCCCGCGCCGGCTCAATCCCGAAGGGAAAGCGTGGCTCCCGATTCTCCACACGGAACGCGAGGGCGGCTGGTCCTTCACCGTGCTTTTCTCAAATACGGCCAGGGCTCACGAGCTGGACAAGACAAGCGACTGGGTGGTTCTGTTCTTCGAGCGTGACGGGCATGAAGACCAGTGCACCGTGGTCACCGAAACTCACGGTGAGCTCAAGGGCCGTCGCGTCGTGCGCGGGCGGGAACCGCAATGTCTGAGACACTATAACTCAAGCCGGGAAGGATCAATTTCGTAGTCGCGCCTTGATCGGGACCATCCCTTGAGGCGGAATTTCAGGCCAGGCATACCACCCAACTTATAAATCCCAGCTGTAATTGTCATGACTTCTCTTCTGATTGCGACTCTCCTCTTCCTTGCTCTTTCCGGTATCATGGCTGCGATTGACGCCGCCGTCCTGAGCGTCACGCACCCCGAGATCTCGGAGATGATCGTCAATGGAAAGTGGGGCGCGCGCCGCCTTGAAACCCTGCGGCGGACCTTGACTCGGGCCGTGGTGGTCATCGTCATCCTGACGAACACCGTCAACGTCATCGGACCGGTGATCGTCAGCCAGAAGGCGATCCAGCTTTATGGGACGCAGGCGGTCGGGCTGACGGTGGCCGGCTTGACGCTGGGAACGATCGTCTTTTCGGAGATTATTCCCAAAGCGCTGGGCGCGCATTATGCCCCGCTCATCAGCCGTCTCTCGGCTCCCCTGATCCAGGGGGTGAGCATCGCGCTGTATCCGCTCGTGCGGACACTGGAATTGCTGGCCGGCCTCCTTAAGCGAGGCAAGCGCCGGATCGGAACCGAACAGCAGATCCGGGCGCTCGTCACCATCGGGCGGCGCGCGGGACTGATCGAGAGCGATGAAATGCGCATGATTCATCGCGCCTTCATTCTCAACGATCGCACCGCGGGCGACCTCATGACGCCTCTGGAGGATGTCGCTGCGCTTAAGGCGTCCGCGACCGTGCGGGAGGCCGCCGAGGAAGTGCGGGCCCATGTCTATTCCCGCTTCCCCGTCTACCGCGACACCATCGATGATATTCGGGGCATTGCGATGTGCCGCGATATCCTCGAGGCCCTCGCCGATCATCGCGACGATTCGCCGCTCCTCTCCCACGTCCGTCCGGCCTTTCTCGTCGACATCAACCGACGCTCCGATGCGCTACTCGTGATGTTTCGGGACAAGCACATCCACCTGGCGGTCGTGCAGGATCGCGGGCGAACCGTGGGTGTCGTCAGCCTGGAAGATGTGCTCGAAGAACTGGTGGGTGAAATTGAGGACGAGAAAGACGTGGAAGATTTCCAGGCTGACGCCTGAGCACGACGGCAGCCTCCTGGTGGCCCAAGTCCTTCCGCTCGATGTATTCCCTCCGCCGTCCGTCAAATGCCCGCCTGGCATGGACGCTATGTGGACCCGCTCTTCGCCCCCTTCTCTGCTCACCGCACTTTCCCGACCGGCATAATATAGAGCGGCTCTTCGTCCTTGGGCAATTCCAGGATCTTCTTCACGTCGCCGTCGTCAAAGGCCCCCACCGCCACGGTGCCGAATCCCAGCGAAACTGCCTGCAGGTAGATATTCTGCGAAGCGTGACCGGCCTCCATGTGCACGTAACGCACACCCCGCCGGCCGTACTTCCCCGTCGCCCGCTCGTAGACTCCTGCGATCACCACATCCACCGCCGCCTCGGCCACAAAGCTCTGGCCCAATGCCGCCTTTGCCAGCTTGCCGCGACGGTCTCCCGAAACGGTCATCGCAAGCGTGTGACGGCGGGGATCGTACCGGTAAACGCCCCCGCCAAGCCCGTCCACCTCTCCCACCACGAGATAAACTTCCAGTGGATAGAGCGCCCCCGCCGACGGGGCCGTCCTCTTCCCATCACTGCTGGTCACACCCTGGGCCGCCCACAAGAGCCGCGATACGTCGGATAATGACAAGGGCTTATCCGCGTAGTCCCTCTCGGAACGGCGCTTCCTGAGAGCTTCCTCGACCGAGACTGCACTCTCCGCCGGCGGCGCCGGCAGTTCTACTTCGGTCGACGGGTTGCGCTGCGAAAATGCTTCAGGCAGTGTCATGATCACTGATATCCATATCGCCGCCAGCGTGGCGACCGTGCGCTTGACTTTGATGCCACAAGAGAATTCCTGT
Organism: Verrucomicrobiales bacterium; assembly: GCA_024638765.1. Lineage (GTDB taxonomy): Bacteria > Verrucomicrobiota > Verrucomicrobiia > Verrucomicrobiales > DEV007 > JAHEJT01. The sequence goes on along the minus strand of JAHEJT010000023.1, from coordinate 24,404 downwards.
GACCGACTCCTCTTCTTCATGGTCTTCGCTTCCAAAGTTCACTTTTCTCTTTCCCGCAGTTCGACGCGTCGAATCTTGTCGCTGATGGTTTTGGGCAGCTCTTCCAGGAACTCGATCTCCCGCGGATATTTGTAAGGCGCCGTCGCACGCTTGACGTGCTCCTGGAGTTCCCCTTTCAACTCATCGCTCGCCATGTATCCATCCGCCAGGACAATGAATGCTTTCACAATTTCCGTCCGCTCAGGATCCGGCTTTCCCACCACCGCCACTTCCGCCACCGCCGGGTGCTTCATCAGGGCGTTCTCCACCTCGAAGGGCCCGATGCGATAGGCCGCACTCGTGATGATGTCGTCCGCCCGCGCCTCAAACCAGAAATAGCCGTCTCCGTCGAACCATCCGCTATCGCCAGTGCAATACCACCCGTCGCGGAAACACCGTGCCGTGGCCTCGGGGTTGCGCCAGTATTCCCGAAACAATCCGATGGGACGGTCCGGCTCGGCGCGCACCGCAATTTCCCCTTTCTCGCCAGCCGGCAAAGGCTTGCCGTTTTCATCTACGATCGCCAGCTCGATGCCCGGTGGCGGCTTCCCCATCGATCCGGGCTTCACTTCCATTCCCGGAAGACTCGCACAAAGAATCACCGTCTCGGTCTGCCCATATCCTTCCCGGATCGTTAGTTCCGTCGCCTCTTTCCATTTCTCGAGCACCACCGGATTCAAAGGCTCACCTGCCGCCATGCAGCGGCGCAACTCGTCGGGCAGGAATGCCGAGAGATCTTCCTGCACCAGCATCCGGTAAACCGTCGGCGGAGCGCACAACGTCGTTACCGGATACCGCTCCAGGTGATCCAGCACATCGCGCGCATCGAACTTCCCGGGGTGGTGACGCACGAAAATGCTCGCGCCCATGATCCACGGACCGAACAGACCCGAGTACGCCGTCTTCGCCCAACCGGGATCTGAAATATTCCAGTGCAGATCATCGGGCCGAAGCATCAGCCAGTATCGCCCCGTGAGTTCGTGACCAATCCCGTAACTCACGTGCGAGTGCAGCACCATCTTCGGCATCCCGGTCGTCCCCGAGGTGAAATAAATCAATGCCGGCCCGCCGGAGCGGGTCCTGATCCCCGGCGAATCATCGGAAGCCGCATCGACGATCTCCGCAAACGATATCCATCCCGGCCGCGTCTCCCCGTCCACGAGGATTTTGCGCTGCAGTCGCGGGCAGGCAGCCGCGATCGAATCCATTTTTTCCGATCCATGCGCATCTGTAATCACCGCGTCGACCTCGGCCGCCTCCACCCGGTAACGGATGTCGTCCGCCGTGAGCAGGGTCGTCCCCGGAATCGCAATCAAATCCGCCTTGAAAAGGCCGATCATCGCTTCCCACCATTCCACGACACTCGGCAAAACGACGAGCACCTGGTCGCCGCGCTGCAAACCGAGGTCGCGCAGGGCGTTTGCCACCTGGTTGGAACGGCGGGCCACTTCGGCAAAGCTCAGCTCGCGCTCTGCGTCTCCCGGTCCCACCCAGAACAACGCGCTGTCATCCGGCGTCTCTGACGCCCACTTGTCGACGACATCGTACCCGAAATTAAAATATTCCGGACACGCGAGGCGAAAGGATTCCCTCCCCGCAGCTTCCGCAATGACCTTTTCCTCATCCATGGCAGCGTGTCACCGGTGCGCCCGCAGTGCCATCGCCGCTTTGACCCGCTCGTGGGCCAATTCCACCGCCGCCTGGCGGGGCGCATTCTTTTCCTCGCAGGACCGCGTCAGCACCTCGCGCGTGTTCCGCACGATCTTTTCGCGGATATCGTCAAAGGCATCCGCCTCGGTGCCGCCGTGGTACTCCACCGCGGCGCAAATCACGCCTCCCGCGTTGCATATGAAATCCGGCACCGCCAGCACGCCACGCTCCCCAAGCAATTCTTCCGCCTCCGACGTGGCGGGAATATTCGCGCCCTGCAGAATCAACTTCGCCTGGATCTCGCGCGCATTGTCCGTGTGAATGCAATCCGGGCGCGCCGCCGGCACCAGGATCTCGCAGCGCACGGCAAAGAGTGCGTCGTGCGTGATCTTTTTCCCCTTCGAGTATGCGTCCACCCTCCCGGTTTCGGCTTTGACCTTCGTCAGTTCCTGGACATCGATGCCGTCCGGATCGTGCACCGCCCCCTTGCTGTCGCTCGCCGCTACCAGCTGCACGCCGATCTCTTCGAGGAAACGCGCCGCATGGCGCCCCACGTTGCCGAAACCCTGGATCGCTACGCGGGCCCCTTTGAGCTGCAGATCGATGAATTCCACGGCCACCTCGGCGCACCTCGCCAGGCCGTACCCCGTCGCCCCGATCTCATCGAGAGGAATCCCGCCGAGCACCCTCGGCAACCCGACGGAACGCCCAATCTCGTCCTGGATCCAGGCCATGCAGGTCTCGTCGGTCCCCATGTCCGGACCGACGATGTAATTCCTCAGGTGCCGGATGGCGCGCCCGAACGCGCGGATTACCGCTTCGCGATCGTACGTCTCGGGGTCCGCCAAAATCCCCGCTTTACCCCCGCCGTGCGCCAATCCCGCCGACGCGTTCTTCCACGTCATCGCGCGCGCCAGCCGGAACACTTCCTCCGTCGAAATGTCTCGCGCCACGCGCACGCCGCCGATCGACGGCCCGCAAGCCACGTTGTCGACGACGACAATTCCACGCAGACCCGTCTTCGGATCGTAAAGGTGGACCACCTTTTCCGGACCAAACTCGTCACAAAATCTTTCATAAGGAAATTCCTGCCCGCTCACTTTGATCTGCTCCGCTCTTCTGTTCATGAATTCTGACCCTTCCATTACCCAACCTCCGGATCCTGATCACGGCGACGTCGCTTCTTCCCTGGGACTCACCTCCTCCGCTATCACCCTCTCCCAGTAATGATCGACGTTGTCCTGGATGCGCTGCAGCGCTTCCGCTTGGCGTCGCGGCTTGAAAAGATGCCGGAACCGGCGCTGCGGCTCGAGATATTCCGTCACGGGCTTGCGCCGGTCCGGGATCAGCGTGTGACGCACTTTCCCCCGCCGGGCTTCCTTCAACGGCCAGACCCCGGTCTCGATCGCGAGCGCCGCAATCTTGTCGCTCAACGACGGCTCGAATCCCCATCCGGTGGGACACACCGCCAGCGCCAGGAACAACTTCGGTCCCCTGATTTCCCGGGCGCGGTGCACTTTTTCGCCCAAGTCCACGGGTTCATGAGAGGAAATCGTCGCCACGTAAGGCGGACGATGTGCACGCCAGATCTCGAAGATGTCTTTCTTGCGTTGCAGCACTCCCTCCGGCGATGTGCCCGTCTCCGAGCCGAACGGCGACGCCGGCGAAGTCTGGAAGCCCGTGTTGCCGTAGGCCTCGTTGTCATAACATAGGTACCAGAAATCCAATCCACGGTAAATGGCTCCCGACGTGGAAGACAAACCCATGTCGTAGGTGGACCCGTCACCGGCGAGCACGAGCACCTTGAGATTTTCCACCTCCGGCAGTTGCCCTTTACGCTGCAGCACGTCGAGGGCATCGCGGATTCCTTGCGCCCCTGCTGAGGCGCTGCCCATTGTCGTGTAAAGCCACGAAGTCCGCAACGGAGTGAACGGATACGTCGCCATCAATGTCATGCAGCCCGCCGCATTCACAATCACCACGTTCTCTCCGAGAACCTTGTGCATCAAACGAAGCGTCGCCAGTCCACCGCACCCCGCGCACAGGGGCGATCCCGGAGAAAGATATTCCTCTTCAGGCAGGTCCTTCGGAGATTTGTAAAATTCACGCTTTGCCCTCATGAAACCGCCTCCTCCTTTTCCGCCGCGGGACCTTTTCCGGCGACCGCCAGCCGGTCCTCCACCTGCGTCCATTCCGCCGCCGTCAGCAGCAACTCGGACTCGACGGGAGCCTCATCGCCCGCCTCCGCCGTGTCGAGCACCTTGAGCACGTGATCGAATTCGGCGTCACTGATGTCTTTGCCGCCAAGCCCCGCCACAAAGGACCGCATCACCGGCGGCCTCTCCGGGTGGGTCGCCAGGGCGCCGGCAACTTCGTGATAGAGAATACCTCCAAGCCCGGGCGAAATATTCTGATCAATGACCCCCACCGCCCGGCGCCCGGCCAATCCCGCGATCAAATCCGCCGCCGGCAGCGGCCGAGTCATCCGAAGACGGGCCAAACCCACGCGCCTGCCCGCCTCGCGCCATCGGTTGACGGCAGCCTTCGCCTTGGTGGAAAACGAGCCCGTCATCACCAGCACCGTCTCTGCATCGTCCAGGAAATACGATTCCACGGGCGCATACTCTCGCCCGAAGATCCGCTTGAAATCCGCCGTGGCCTCCGCATACACCTCCAGCGCATTCGAAATCGCGCGGTGCATCTGGTACCGGAAATAACTGTAGACGCTTCCTTCCAACACCGCCACGCCGTGCGCGATCGGTTCCGATGCCCGGAACACCGGGTGCTTCGGCGTGAACGCCGGCAAAAAATCGCGCACCTCCTCCGGGTCCGGGATCTCCACGGGCTCCCGTGTGAACGAAAGATAAAACCCGTCCAGATTCACGAGGACCGGCGCCGAAACGCGCGCGTCTTCCGTGACGCGGTATCCCATCAGCACCGCATCCAGCACCTCCTGGCACGTTTCCGCGTGGATCTGGACAAACCCCGCGTCCCGCGCCGCGAAGACGTCGTTGTGGTCCGGGCCCAGGGTGATTGGCGCCGAAAGACCGCGCGACACGTTCACCAGGACCAGCGGCACGCGCCAGCCCGCAATCGTATAGAGCGCTTCCATCCCGTACACCAACCCCTGGCTGGAGGTCGCCGTAAACGTCCGCACGCCCGTCGCCGCCGCGGCGCCCGCCGCCGTGATCATCGAATGCTCACCGTCCAGCATCACGAACTTCCCTCGCAGGCTGCCGTCGGCAAACCACTGCGCCAGGGTCTCGATAATTTCCGTCTGCGGTGTGATCGGAAACGCAGGCACGTAATCCACCTCTGCAAGCCGCGCCCCCCAGGCCGCGGCCGCGTTTCCGGTAAGAAGTCTTTTCACCATGCCTCCGTCTCCTTCTTGATTTCGATGCCGTGGATCGGACAGATCTGCTGACAGATCATGCAACCTTTGCAATGATCGTAATCAATGACCGGGTATCCGTCGTCGTCCAGGGCGATCGCCCCGTCAGGGCAGCGGACGAAGCACAAACCGCAGCGCGTGCAGCGGTCGTAATCGATCACCGGCATCTCCACCCTCCACGCGCCCGTCTGCCGCAACTCCGCGTTTCCCGGGGCAATCACACTCGGCGCGCCGCGCGTGGGCGAGTCGTAGGCCACCGTCCTCATCTCCGGAGCCGCCGCTTCCGCCGCAACCGGCCCGCCGCGATGAATCGTCACCGCCGGCACCTCGGCGTAAATTTCTCGTGCGAGCGCGACGTTCTTCTTAATCATGTCCTCGAGGACACCGGCGTGCGCAAGTTCCTCCCGACCCGCTTCCTCTAGCTGCTCCGCACTCACAAGCCCGGTCAGACGCGCCGCCGCCGCGCCAATACCCGCGCTCAAGGCCGAAGCCCTTCCCAGTGCCTCGAGGGTCCGACCGGTGATGTCCAATGCGATGATCTCGGGACGAATGGAATATTTTTCCGCCAGTCCCTCCGCGCTTTCGGCGTTCACGAATACCGCCGAGGCCGCTTCCTGCCCCGCAAGCACTCCCGCGACCGGATCTTCCAGCAGGGTCTCGTCCGCGATCACGATGAGATCGGGCGATTGGATGGGACCGCGCTCCAGCACCGGCTTCCCGGAGATACGGGTGAATGCGGTGACGGGCGCTCCCCGTCGTTCCGCCCCATACACCGGCGAGTCCTGCACTTGATATCCCGCCAGGAAAGCCGCCGTCCCCACGATGCGGCTCGCCGTCTTGACGCCGTGCCCACCACGGCCATGAAAGCGAACGCGCACCATCACGCCCACTCTCTCCTCCCGCGGGGGAGCCGCGCCACCCGCGGAAACTCCTGTGCATCCGCTCATCGCAACCCCCTAATAAAGCAGAATTTCCGGAGGATCACCTTTCTTATTAACAAAAAATCCCCGCATATCTTGTTGCCGACCTGGAGGGCGCGCCCGGCCGCACGGCCGTTCCGCGAGGCTGTATGTGGACGAGGCCGGCCGTCCCAAATTCGCTGTCGCTTTCCTCAAAAAAATGTCCATGAAATGAAATGCGCTGATTGCCATAATCAGGGCGAAACCACCGCTCGCACCCGGTGGGAGTGTCATCTAGTATACCTTGTTCCTCGATGAGCACCCCGAACACCACCGCGCCCTTGTGGGACCTGATCGAAGGCGAAGACCCCGTCATCGCCAGCGCCATTCACAACGGGCATGCGGTCCGCGCCGAACTGCTGCCCGAATTCGCGGTCTCCGAAGCGGACCGGCGCCGCGAAGAGGATTCTTTTACCGGCGTCTGGACGGAAATCGCGCCGACACGTCTCGTGGTGCGACGCTCGCGCTACGAGATCGACCTCAATCGCCCGCGCGACCGGGCCGTCTACGTGCGGCCGGAAGACGACTGGGGCAAAGAGATTCTCAAGCACGTCCCGCCACTGGAGCCGCTGCTCGAGCACTCCCTCTCGGAATACGATGCCTTTTACGAGGAAATGGAACGCCTGCTCTCCGCGGCAGCCGCAAAATTCGGCGCCTTCGTCGTCCTCGATATCCACAGCTACAATCACCGCCGTGCCGGTCCCGATGCCCCGCCCGCCCCATCGGAAGATTTCCCGGAGATCAACGTGGGCACGGGAACCATGACGGATCGCGATCGCTGGGCGCCCCTCATCGATCGATTCATGCGTGATCTCCGCGACTTCGATTTCGGAGGCCGCCACCTCGACGTCCGGGAAAACGTCTGCTTTTACGGCGGCCATTTTCCCGAGTGGATCCACAGCCGTTTTCCCGAATCGGGCTGCTGCCTTTCCATCGAGGTCAAAAAATTCTACATGGATGAATGGACGGGGGCGCCCGACGAGGAACTCATCGACCTTCTCCGCGACGCGCTCGCATCCACGCTGCGGGGCCTACGCAGCTCGCTGCAGGAAGTCGCATCACAGAAGCGCATCGCGGCGAAACGGCCGGAGCCCGGTCGAATCACGCCGCGATTCGTGGATTCCGTTTGCGCGCGATTGCGATCAAACAAGCCGGTGCGGCGCAAGCTGCCCCATGACGGCCGCCTCCACATCGACCGGCAACTTCCCTTCCTGTGTGTTTACCGCCGGCCGCCCGATCATCCGGACCCGGCGACCGGCCGACTCGTCTTTGGGGAAGCTTCATATCTCATGGCCTCGGCCAGCCCGGACCAGGAAGAGGGCACGGCACACCTGGTCGAAGCCGTCGCCGCCACTCTGGCGGAGGCCTTTGGCGGGTTCCTCCTGATCTGACCTCCGAAAACTGGGCCATTGAGAATGTGAGGTTCTGGGGCTACAACCCGAGAACCAAGCATGAAGAAAAAGAGGCACACGACCGAAGATATCATCCGGATTTTGCCAAGGCCGACGGCGAGGAGACCATCGAGGAGGTCTGCCGCAAGGCGAACATCAGCGAGCAGACCTTCTATCGCTGGCGACGGAAATACGGCCGGATGGAGATGGCTGACGCCAGGCGATTCAAGGAACTGGAGAACGAGAACTCGGAGCTTAAGAAGATGCTCGCCGACGAGATGCTCAAAAACCGGGTTCTCGACGAGGCGCTCAAAAAAAAGTGGTGAGCGCCTCCGCGAAGCGGGAGGCAGTAAGAGCGGTGGTGGAGAAGGGCCTTTGCTCGGTGCGCAAGGCGTGCCGGTATCTGCGCCTTGCGCGTTCGAGCTGCCAATACCGCGCGAAGGAGGCGCAGGAGAAGACGAGGGCGCTGGTGCGCCGAATCGTGTGGTTGAGCCGCGAGCATCCGCGATACGGCTACCGGCGGATCCGCGCGATGTTGGCCAGAGAAGGCTGGATGGCGAGCCGCAAGTTCGTGTAGCGCATCCGGCGTCTCGAAGGGCTCGGCATCAAGGGCAAGGGGCCGCGAAAGCGACGCGAGGGCACCTCGACGGCCACACCGACGCGAGCCTCGGAGCTCAACGAAGTGTGGAGCTGGGACTTCGTGCACGATCGCACGGACAATGGGGTGGCCCTCAAGATGCTCACGCTCATCGACGAATACAGCCGGCAGTGCCTCACGATCGAGGTTGGCCGCAGGATGCGAAGCGGCGACGTGCTCGACGCCCTGGCCGAGGTGATGATGCGGTGGGGAGTTCCGAATTACCTTCGCAGCGACAACGGGCCAGAGTTCATCGCGACGGAAGTCCAGCAGTGGCTCAAGGAGTTGGGCGTGGGGACGATCTATATCGAACCCGGCAGCCCATGGGAAAACGGGCATGTGGAGAGCTTCCACAACCGGCTGCGCGACGAGTGTCTCAACCAGGAGATCTTCCTGAGCGTGACCGAAGCCCGTGTCGTCATCGAAGAATGGCGGCGCTTCTACAACCGCGTGCATCCCCACAGCGCTTCGGGCTTCCAAAGCCCGGATGAATTTGCCAGAAGGATGGCGCAACCGGCGTTGATCTCCGCTACGGCTACGCCTTCGCTCCGATCAACGCCGGAGCTAGCAACGTAAACCGATAACCAGTCCCTGAATCCTCACATTCAAACTGGCCCACAAAGGGTGGTCCGATCAAGAGGTCAGAGAAGAGTCATCTGCGCTCGCAGTGGCTCCATTTGTAATTGTCGTTTGATTGCCGTCTTCGAGTCCCGCGCCAACCGCAACGGTATTTCCACTAATAGAAACTCGAAAGCCAAAACGATCGGTGTTCCCATTATTTACAGCCTTAAGATAGGCCTCCTGCGCCCATGTTGTACCGGTGCGCTTATAAATGTAAACCGCACCCGGATTGTTCGCTGTATTGTCAGCGCTCGCTGTCGCACCGTTTGTGATTGTCGTTTGGTTACTGAACCCCCTCCAACCCGGGGCCGGTGACGGCGGTGATGGGACGGGCTGAAAAAGCGATTTCCTTTCAGTAGGCTCAAAACAGGCGGGAAAGCATCCGGGTGCCCAGGTTCAGGCGGTTTTGCCCTCGAAGCAGGGCGAATGGCGCCCAAGCCGGGCCTCAGGCTTGACGAAAGGCCCAATTGGCGGTGAAATAACATCCGCTGGCCCCGGTTTTGCCTCTTCCTCCCCCTGAACCCCCTCCAACCCGGGGCCGGTGACGGCGGTGATGGGACGGGCTGAAAAAGCGATTTCCTTTCAGTCCCGGCGGCACGGTACTTCTATGCTGAACAATACATGCTTGCTGCACTGAGAAAGCTCTTGTCGGGATCCGCGCCCAAGCCCCGTCCGCCCAGGTACGTCGAGCAGTCCCAGGAGCAATGGGAGAAGGAGTACACTTCCGAGCGGTGGGACATCTTCGACACCCCTGCCGAGCTTTCCCGTTACATGATAATCGTCGGGTACTACGGTTATTTCCTGAAACGCGCAGGGCGGGTCCTCGACGTTGGCTGCGGCTATGGCACCCTGCAGGAGAAACTGCTGACGGTCGGCTACACGTCCTACGTGGGGATCGATCTTTCCAACGAAGCCATCAAGAGGGCCGCGGACAAGGTCGACGAGCGGACCGAGTTCCAGGTAGCGGACGCCCGGGAGTTCCACAGCGAGGAACCCTTCGACTGCGTCGTGTTCAACGAGGTCCTGTGCTACCTGCCGGATGCCGTCGGGGTCCTGCGAAAGTACCAGGCGTTGCTGCAAAAGGACGGCATCATCATTATCTCCCAGTTTTGCGATGACAATATCGACTACGAGGAGAACTGGAAGCGGATCGACACGGCCTTCCCGCCCGCCGACGGGGTCAAGATTTCCCACCAGTCGGGTTACGAATGGATCATCAAGGCGTACCGCTTCGCGGAGCCGTCGTGACCCCCGACCGCTCCACGCCCGCCATGCATGACGCACCCCGCGCTCCGGCCATGCATGCCATGGCCATGCTCCGGCCACGGCGATGGTTGAAACGCGTGGCTGCGGCCTGCCGCACGCGGCTGCAAGCCAGGTTTCTCGGCACCGTGATGCGCGTCGAGACCGGGGAACCGATCGCCGCGCTGACCTTCGACGACGGCCCCCATCCGCGCAACACGCCCCGCATCCTCGACGTGCTCGAACGCCACCAAGCGCGGGCGACCTTCTTCATGCTGGGCTGCAACGTCGAGCGCTACCCCGATGTGGTGGCGGAGGTGAGAAGGCGCGGCCACGCCATCGGCAATCACTCGTGGGATCACCCGGCCTTCCCCCATGTGCCGGCCTGCGAACGGCGGCGCCAGCTCGCGCAAACCGACCAGGCGCTCGGGCGGCCGACGCTGCGGCTGTTCCGCCCGCCCTTTGGCAGCCTCGACGGGCGCTCCCGACTCGACCTGCTGCGGGCCCGGCACCAGGTGATCCTGTTCGACGTGCAGGCCGAGGATTGGCTCGGTCACCCGGCCGGGCAACTCGTCGAGAACATCCGCCGCGACATGCGGCCGGGCAGCATCATCCTGCTGCACGACGCGTTGTTCTCCGCCGAGCAACCCGAATACAGCTGCCGCCGCGCGACTATCGACGCCGTTGACCAACTGCTCGCCACGATGAGCGACTACTCCTTCGTCACCGTTCCCGAACTCCTCGAACGCGGCCGCCCGGAAAAGACCTTCTGGGTCAATCCCGGCGATCCCGAGTGGATCGGGCAACTCACGAGAATCGATTACGAGACCGACGCGGCGATCGCGGAGTGACGGCCCACCCAGCAGGAGTCAGCAACGACCTCCACCTCCTTGCCACCATGAGCGACCCGCACAGCGAACCGTCCGCCAGCATTGTGATTCCCTGCTACAACGAGGCGCAATACATCGCGGACCAACTGCAGTCGCTGGTCGAACAACAAGGCGTCGACCGGTTCGAGGTGCTGGTGGCGGACAACGGCTCCACCGACGACAGCGCAGAGATCGCCCGCAGCTTCGCCGACCGACTCGACATCTCCGTCATCGACGCATCGGCCCGCCGCGGCCCGGCATTCGCCCGCAACGAGGGCACCCGCAACGCCCGTGCGGAGTTCGTGTTCTTCATCGATGCGGACGACGCCTTGCCCGCCGACTGGCTGGCCACGATGTCACGCGCGCTCGCCGATCACGACCTCATCACGTGCCGCTTCAACACCGAGATCCTCAACGAACCCTGGCAGGCGGCAAGCTGGACCAATGGCCAAGCGGAAGGCCCTCTCACCTTCGATCCGCCGTTCCTGCCGTTCGCCGGCGCCGGCGCCCTCGGTGTGCGCAGATCCATGCACGAACGGGTGGGCGGATTCGACGAGTCGATGCGGGTGCTCGAAGACGCCGACTACTGCTGGCGGATTCAACTGGCCGACGGATCCTTTCACTTCGTCAGTGAAACCGAGATCCACTACCGGTTCCCCAAGAAGGCTGGCGTAATGTTCCGCCAGATGCGCATGCTCGGCCAGTACCACGCCTTTCTCTACAAGAAGTACGCACCCCACGGCATGCCCCGCCACCAGCGGCCATGGAAGGAAGGCCTGTGCATCTGGCGTGGCCTCGCCAAGCGGGCGCTGCGCGCGCGCCGCATGGACCAGACCAAACGCGCCGAGCTCATCCGGTTGTCGGGCTACTACTGGGGCCGACTCGTCGGATCCGCCCGGTACGGTGTCGTCGACCCCTGAAGGGGAAGGGCCCATGGGTCCGGCCTTGCCGCCCGGCTGAACCCCCTCCAACCCAGCTTGCCCTTCGTAGTCTTGACGAAGAAGGGGGGCCGGCGACGGGCGGTGACGGAGCGGCGGGGTTGAAAAAGCGAATTTCTAGCAGTTAAAATCACCCCGCCTCGTCAATAACAACCCGCTGCCCTCATCCCGGAACAGCCGGCAGCGATCGGGGGATCCCGGATCACTCGGGATCGAAACCCACCTTCCGGTCGATGATGTAGAGCGGCCGGCCCTTGACCTCCCGGTAAATTCGCCCCAGGTACTCCCCCATCAGCCCGATCACAAACAGCTGCACGCCACCGAGGAAGAGAACGATCGTGATCAGGGAGGCGTATCCCGGCACATCGACGCCGAGAATGATGGTCTTGATGACAACATAGGCCGCGTAAAGAAAGGCGCAGCCCGCGATCAGCAAACCGAGGTAGGTTCCCAGGCGGATCGGGACCGTGCTGAAGGAAGTGATTCCGCTCAGGGCGAAGTTCCAAAGCTTCCAGTAATTGAACTTGGTGGACCCCCGGGCGCGGCTCGGCCGGTTGTACGAAACCGTGGTGGACTTGAACCCGGGCCAGGAAAACAGGCCCTTCATGAAGCGCTCACGCTCCGGCAGCTGCTTGATGACGTCGACCACACGGCGCGACATGAGCCGGTAGTCGCCCACATGCGCGGGGATCGGGTGGTCGCTGATGGCGTTGAAGCAGCGGTAGAACAGATCGGCCGTGTTGCGCTTGAGCATGCTGTCGGTTTCACGGTTGGCGCGCTTCGCGAAAACTACATCGTGGCCCTCCTGCCAGGCGCCGATCATCTCATTGACGAGCTCGGGTGGATCCTGGAGGTCCGCGTCCATCGGGATGGAAGCCTCGCCGGCGGCGTGGTCAAGAGCGGCCGTCATGGCTGCTTCCTTGCCGAAGTTGCGCGAGAAGGCGAGAACCTTCACCCGAGGATCCACCTCCGCCCGCGCGAGAAGCCGGTCCAGCGTATCATCGGTGCTGCCGTCGTCCACGCAGACGAACTCAAAATCGGCGAGGTCCCCGTCGAGCGCCTCCTCCACGCCCTTGAAAAACTCCTCCACCATGGAGGACTCATTGAACATCGGAACGAGTATGGATACGAGAGGCTTGCTCATGGGAACGTACAATGCTCAGGGATGGATCCAGGTTCCCGCGGATACCGCCTCCCGCAGCATTGCGTAATCGATTTCACGGTCCGGCAGCGAGTAAACCTTCCACTCGCGGAGGCCCCCGGGGGAGGGGGACTTGAGGACTTCCATTATGGCGGCCTCCTCTCCCGCAAGCACCTGCAAGTCGCTCAACCGGTTCCCGTGAAGGGTCCCGATCACTCCCCAGCCTCGACCCGGCGGCGCATGATGGACCATGAGAATGTGATCGCCCTCCGCGGGCTCTCCCTCCGCGGTGATATCCACCCCGTCCGCCAGGAGCCAGAAGCGGTCGACCGCGTGAATCACGTCATCCGCGACAAAGAGCTTCCCGCACCCTCGCTGCTTGAGGAAACCGGGGTCGGAAGCCGCCGCGAAAAGCAGGCGGTAGGAGGCGAAGTCCCGGTTCAGCCAGGCAATGTTCCTCAGGTTGTATGCAAACGACGCCATGAACACGGCTCCCAGGATAACAAGAACCACCCGGCTCCTCAAGAGGCCGCCCGCGATGTGATAAATCATCATGGTGAAGCCGAAGATCTGGAGATAGCGGGGCAGGTAGCCGTTTCCCCAGTCGAGTTCCCCCTGGTACTTGGCGGAAATGGCCAGGAGGAGGGCCGGTCCCAGCCAGATAATCAGTCCCACCATGGCCCAGGTATTGGCCCAGGACCGCTCGCGAAAAAAGCGGTATGCGAGAAAGAGGCTGAACACTGCGATGAGGATGAAAACAACGACCGTCGCGATGGCATCCAGGGGAACGGACTCGATCCGCTCCGACAGCTGGACAAAGTTTCCTCCGAACTGCTGACCCAGCGGGGCGATGGAAACGGCCTGCATGACAAAGGTCCGCACGATCATGAGGGGATCCAGCGAGAGGGAAGTCCCCTCGTAGGCGGAATCCTGCACCTGGGTGCGCAGCCAGCCCTGGAAGGCCACGAGGACGACGAAGAGGATCCCGAGCACGGCCCAGCAGCGCTTGTCCCCGGGACGTGCCCGAAGCAGCTGCACCATCGGCACGAAAACGAGCGGGTAGGCGATCTCGTAGGTCACCACTGCCAGGAGAAAAAGGGTGAGCGCCAGGACCCCCCACCCCGCCTTGCCGGTCCCAAGGTATTTCTCAAAGAGCAGGACCGCCCCGAAGAAGATGAGGACAAACACCGGCATCAGGAGATGATAGGAAACATAGGGGTCGTGGTAGTTGGGGTAGATCGCCGACATGCCGCAAACCAGCAGCATGCACGCGATTTTCTCCTTCGTTCCCTCAATGAAGCTGGCCACGAAGAAAAGCGCCAACGCCACCAGCGCGATGTACTGCAGGACGTGGTAGCCGGGGTAGCTCTCGAAATCGAAGAAATGGAGGAGGGCCACGGACAGAATGCTGGAGATCGGCGTGAACCGGCCACTTGCGAGCCAGCCGGTGATCCAGGGCCAGACTTCCGCCGCAATGCTGCCGGGCGAATGCGGCTTCTGGTAGTACATGATCGCAAGGGTGACATCATCCATGAAGAGCCCCGTGGTGAGGATGGGGGCGAAGAAAAGCGCGGGGATCGCCGCAAGGACCAGCCAGGCTAACCGGGACGGTCGGTCCATTTCGGGAGGCGGGGAGTCCATAAAACCAGGTGGGAGGCTTTCGAGAGGCCCGCGGCAGACGCGGCGCTTACAGGTGGAGGGATTCACATGAATTCGCCCGGATCATTCTCCGGTGTTGCCGGCTCCCTCACTTGGCGAAGACGAGGAATTTCCGGCACACGAAGTTGACCAACGCGGAGGTGATCATGAAGCTGGCCTGCGCCACCAGCGAGGGAACGCCGAACCAGCCGATGAGTTTCGGCCCTCCCAGCAGCCCCGCAAAGAAACTGCAGCCGGAGATGAGGGTGAAGAGAAGGAACTCGCGCACCGGGTGATGCCGGCCCTGGGTAAAAACCCAGCGGACGTTCAGAAAATAGGCGGCGGAATTCGAAAACGGAAAAGCGATGGCGTTCGCGATGATCAAGTTGCGCTCCCGCAGGGCATCCGTGATGGGAGCGCCGTTTGACGATGGCACCATCCATGGCGGGGAACACCGTCAGGGCAATCAGCATCGCGACCGCCAGCTGCACGACGGTAGACAGTCCTCCGCAGAGACCGTACTTGAATAATTGGACGACCACCGGAGCGTTCTGGCTGTTCCACTGCCGGAGCGTGGTTGAGTCTGGGAGCATGGTGAACAGGATCCGGAGGGGCCCTCCGGACGGCGCGGAGCATCTCACAATCACCCGGGCTAGGCAATAGCGGAGGACCGCACCACACGGCCCGTCCGCTGGGGGAATTCCGGATGGCACCGGCTTCGGGGTCTGCCTCAGGCCTTCTGCCGCTGCGCCCACACGAGGCCGGCGGCGAGCGCCGCGATGAGGAAGAAGACGAGGAAGGTCCGGGCCTCACCGGCCTTCCGGCTGGACCGGAACTCGAGGCGCAGCTTGAGGGGATCGCCCTCGTCTACCTGTACCGAGCGGACGAAGTTGAAGTACCGCCCCCCCTGCGCGCGGGTAACCCGGATGGCCTGGAGGGCGGACTCCGCGCTGCGCTGGTGGCTGACGAGGCGGCCCGCCAGGCGTTCCAGCACCGCCTGCTCCTCGCGGGTGTTGCCACCCACGAACTGGTTCACCTCCTGCATGCGGAAATTCAAGTCCCCCGCGTTGATAATGCCGTTGGCGAAGGCCACCTCCTCGAGCTGCTGGTTCGTAAATGTTTCCTCGGTTGCCTGGCGGTTGTCCCGCAACATCCGTTGCTCGCGGGTGGCGAGGAGTAGACGAACTCCACCGTGGCGCTCCGTTCGTCCGGCCCGGGCAGGACGTAGAACTGGTACCCGCCGTCTTCACGCACCACGTTTACGCTCTCCCCGTTCACGAAGACGTTGAAGAGCCGCTGCTCGCCGGGGAAGTCCACCCGCAGGGTGCTGCGCTGGATGACATCGACACGCAGTTTCGCCATGGTGAGCATCTCCCCGAGCGGCGAGATGAGGGAGAGGAAATTGCCGGCGGCCACGCGCAGCTTGAGGGCTTCCGCCACCGCGTGCCGCCGGACCACGAAGGCCAGGGGGCCCTCCGGAGCCACTGAACCCCCTCCAACCCGGGGCGACGGGCGGTGACGGAGCGGCGGGGTTGAAAAAGCGAATTTCTAGCAGTTAGCAGTTGTTCTATCGATGCCGAATCAGCCGGGGGCCGGCGCCGCAGGAATCAGACCCTCGTGCATGAGGAGGTGCGTCGCATCGCGGGCTTCCGCGAT
The DNA here is from genome assembly GCA_024638765.1 of Verrucomicrobiales bacterium. Lineage (GTDB taxonomy): Bacteria > Verrucomicrobiota > Verrucomicrobiia > Verrucomicrobiales > DEV007 > JAHEJT01. The sequence goes on along the minus strand of JAHEJT010000023.1, from coordinate 8,232 downwards.
CTTTCGGCGCGCCTCGGTTAGTAGCGCGGCCTCGTCCATTTCAATGCAGGCGAGGCCCTCCTCACAGGCTTTTCTCGCCGTGGCGACCGCGACACGGGGAAAGACTTCCCACTCTTCCATCGTCGGGAGAATGTTGTCCTCGCGAATGCCATGCTCTCTCGCGCGCGCATACGCGGCCAGCGCGTCGGCCGCGGAGATGGCCATGCCGTCGCTGATGGTGCGCGCCCGCACGTCCAGCACCCCGCGGAAGATCGCCGGGAATCCGAGCGAGTTGTTGACTTGGTTTGGAAAGTCGCCGCGGCCGGTGGCCACGATCCGCGCCCCGGCTTCCTGCGCGTCCCAGGGCCAGATCTCCGGCGCGGGGTTGGCGCACGCAAACACGATGGCATCACTCGCCATGCGGCGGATCCACTCCGGCTGAATCAGGCCCGGCTCGGACCGGGAGAACGCCAGGCAGACATCGGCGCCCTCCAGCGCCTCGGAAATGCCCCCGGTGACATTTTCCTCGTTCGTTTCCCGGCAAACCCTCCACTTATCCACGGACTTCTCGCGCGCGGATTCGATATCCGATCTGCCACGGTGCAGGATCCCGGAGCTGTCGCAACCCACGATACCTGCAGGATCGGCGCCCGCCGCCTTGAGAAGCCGGTAAGTGGCGACGTTGGCCGCGCCCATGCCAATCATGGCGATCCTGACTTCACCGAGCCGCTTGCCGGTGATCTCGAGAGCGTTGTTAAGCGCGGCCAGCACCACCGTGGCCGTCCCCTGCTGGTCGTCGTGCCACACGGGAATCGTCATGCGCTCTCGCAGCGCATCCAGCACCGTGAAGCACTTCGGCTGTGCGATGTCCTCGAGATTGATCCCCCCGAAGCTGGGTTCCAGCAGTTCCACTGTCCGGACGAGCTCGTCCGAATCGCGGGTGCCGAGGCAAATAGGCGTCGCATCGACGCCGCCGAGGTATTTGAAGAGGAGGGCCTTGCCCTCCATGACCGGAAGACTCGCTGCAGGGCCGATGTCGCCGAGACCCAGCACCCGGGTGCCATCGGACACCACCGCCACCGCGTTTCCCCTGTTGGTGTACTCGTAAACCAGGTCGGGATCGGCGTGAATCGCCTTGCAGGGCGCCGCGACGCCGGGCGTGTACCAAATCGCAAAGTCGCTCAGCTCTCGCACCGGACACTTCGGAAGAACCTGGATCTTGCCCCGATAAAAGGGGTGCAGGCGTAAGGCATCTTTGGACGGTTTCCGGGCTTTAGCGAGAACGTCTTCGGGTTTCATCGCCCACCATCATGCACCACCGCGCGCCCATCGTCGATGCCGGGCTTGCCTGCAATGAATTTGGATTAGTCTCCGTCGCCGCAGAGAGCATCGTCTCTGAACAGATCTTTCTTGACGTATTCGGACGTCATCGCCCGGAGCAGGGCGCTGTAGCTCAGGAAGAAACTGAGCTCTTCTCCCACCGCGATTTCCTCCTCCAAGGTCACATCGAGCGCCAGGTACCCGCTGGACGCACCCAGGACCGTAAGACGGTCGTCACATGATGTGACGCCCTCGACGTCCACGTCTTCGCGTCCCACGTTGAGGAGCGCCCTCGTGACCTCGCCCCTGTCCTCGAAGACGGGGCGCTTTCCGAAAGCATCTTCGGCGCGTTCCCCCATCGGCAGCGACGGCTTTTTCTTGAGTTCCAGGATTTCCGCCGTCAGCACGAACGCATCCTGGAACGTCCCCGGCCAGGGCCGCCGGTGCGTGGTTTCGCGGCCGAAGAGAATCGCTTCGCCGATGCGGGCATGATTCACTCGTGGCGGGCTTTTCCCCGAGGCGATCAGCTCGAGGCCGCTCGAGTTGAAGCCTGATATCCGCGCGAGCTCGATCCCCAGGGTGTTCTCGACTTCCTCCGCCAGCTCCACCAGCCGCTCCATGTTTTCCTGGGTCGGCACCAGCCCCGCAAAACACCCGAGGTTGGCGCCGATGCCCCCGATGCGGATCCCCTCCAGCCCAAGCGCTTCCCGCACAAAAGGAACCAGGTCATCAGGCCAGATCCCCTCGCGCAGGTCGCCGAGATCCACCATCAGCGTCACCTCGTGCACTGTGCCTCGCTCCACGGCTGCGCGGGACAGGGCCTCCAAAACCGCCAGCTCGGAATTCAAGCTCATCCCGGCGGCTCCAACGACCTCGCCCGCCCCGGTAAGAGGAGGAAGTCGTATCAATTCGTATCGCGTATCCACCCCCGCGGCCTGGAGCCGGTGGAGGTTCTCCAACCGCGAATCGCCAATCGCAATCACTCCGCCTCGCAGCATGGCCTTCGCAATCTCCGGATGGCCGCACACGCACTTCGTCACCCCGGTGACCCCGATGCCGTGCTCCCGGCACAACCCCACGATCGTCCGCGTGTTGTCCTCGATCTTGTCCAGGTCGATTTTGAGATGGGGATACACTAACTTGCCCTCCCAAAATAATTAAGATCGATGATCTTGGCTGCAAAATCTCACTGCGACACTCTGTTTTCTGTCCCCTCTCCCCCGGGGAGAGGGTTAGGGTGAGGGGAATTCTGTCCCGGGATAGCCTCTACCCGCTCTCGCCTTCCCGCATCTTCCGCACCAGGTAACTGGCCACGTCCCGGCCCGAGGTTCCCCGGCCGAACCCGGCATCCATGCCGCATTCCCGCGCCAATTCATCCGTTACCTGTGCACCGCCCGCCACCAGCACCAGCTGTTTCCGCAGGCCGCGCCCGTCCGCCATCTTGTCCAAATCCCGCATTAGCTTTTTGTGGACATCCCCGTGCGTCACGATCGTCGAGACTAACACTGCACCCGCATGGAACTCCTCCGCCTTGTCCAGCACGCGCGCGATGGGCACTGACGTGCCGAGATCATGGCAGCGAAAGCCGTACTTCTCGATGCCGCCATGCTTGATGTCGAGGATTTCGTGCAGCCCGACTGAATGCTCATCCTCGCCCACAGTGGCCGCGACGATACGGATCTCGCGGGGCCGCACCCACGATTCGATCTCCGCATCCGAAAGGAGCGCCTCCTTGCTTTCCAGGGTCAGCTGACCGGTGTCGATGGCGATATCCAGGACCCCCTTAATCTCGAATAAACTGCCTTCCGCGGGATGCATGACCTGCGCATTGATGATTTCGGGATCCTTCAGCCCCATGTGCCGGGCCATTTCCAGCGCCGCCGCGCCGGCCAGGGCCTGACTCTCGGGAACAAATAACGTCACGCAGACGATGCCGTCGCCGTGCTTTTCCACCTCCGGCCGCACCAGTCCCTGCGCGCGTTCGGCCAGCGTTCTTTCCAGGCGCGTCTCCACGGTGTCTTCGCCGTCCAGTTCATCGATGTATTGGATCTTAGACGGGTCGCACAGGGTGCACCCGCCGTACGTTTCGCATGGCTTGCCCTCTGCTTCCGCATAAACGCTGTCGCCAAAGTGACTGCACACCGGCGCCCCGTAATCCGCCTTCCGCGCAATCACCGTCCCCGCCCGGTCGCCGCCCTCCGGCTCCCGCGCGATGCCGTCGCCCTTCCGCTCCGGGTAATGCCCCTGATCCACGAACTGACCCGCCGCCACCGCGGCATAATATCCGCCGCCCTCCACGATTTCTTCCAAAAATAAAACGGCGCGCTCCTTGAGCTCACGCACCTGCGCCCGCAACGGGCCGTCTTCCTTCCACTCGACCAGTTCCCCCAGCCCGTCAATCCCTGCCAGGGTCTGGCGTGCCGTATTCACCCCCGCCACGTTGTTGTAATGCCAGGGGATGTTGCGCCCCTCGTCCGGGGTGATTGTGCTCTGGATATCGGCGGATGTCAGCCGGGATATCAGGGTGTCGAGGACATGGGCCACGGTTGCCTCTCTCGTGTCCGACTCCATGTACCGGGTGTTCTGCTGTGCGCGGAACCGGTATCCCCGAAACAGTTCACGCAACGCCACCGCGTAGGGTACATCCAGACGCAACTTCGGCGCCGGAGGCGACGTCGGCGGCACCGTCGACAGCGCGATCAGCTCCGCAGGCATTCCCGCCGTCCGTGAATACGCCGTGTTCACGGCATGCTGCACGAAGAGCTCCGGCGTCACTTTCCAGGCTTCTTTCGCCGTGGCATTCGCATTGTGGGCGCCGTCGAGCTGCAGAATACCGGCGTCCGCCATCACTTTCTTGGACTCGGCCGCATCCACGAAGGACCTGTGCATGTTGATGTCCCGGTAAAGCACGTTGTATTGGGGGTCCTGGTGCGCGCCATTGACGCCTTCCTCGGCAAACAGCACTGCAATCTCCGGGCCCGCCACACCGCTGACGTAAGAGTGAAAATTAATCGGCCGCCCGACTTCGTCTTCTATGGCGTCCAGCGCCTTGCGCGATGCGCGGATCTGCTTGCGGGTGATGGGAACCCCGCCGACGCCCTCGGGCGTGCCTTCAATCAGCCCGTCGATATGCGACTGGCCGGTAGTCCGGATAACCATGATATGGTCCGCCCCGTGCCACGCCGCCATGCGCATGCGACGCAAGTCGTCCTCGAACCGCCCGGAAGCAATCTCGGTCGTGATGACAAAATCGCATTGCGGATCGATGCCTTGAAAGTAAGCTGCCGCCGCCGGCAGCGGCATCGATTGTTCCAGGCTCGCCGACGTGTCCTTGTAAACAAACGGGCCAATCTGCTGGTTCTCGACGGGAGTGCGCCAAGTCCAGCCCTTGCGCCTGGGCCGGTAACGATCGAGGTCCTTCAGGATCTCGCGGATATCCAGCTTCTCGTCCGGCGAAAGCTTCACAGCGGCAAGTCCTCCCAATACTTCCCTTCCTGCAGGGCCGTGCCCGCCTCGCGCACGGAGATGCCTTTTTTTCTCGACAGTTCGAGCACGAGCCGGCCCGCGCCGTGCCCCAGGACTCCGCCTTCCTCCATTAGCTTCACCAAGGCCGCGGCCTCCACGCTGGAAAAACCCATGCGCAAGAGCACCGATCGCTCGATCGAGGGCGAAGTGTGCGTCCGCGCTTCCTCGATCAAAGGTTCGACGACTTGATCCACGAGGCTCCAAAAGCGGGCATGCAGCTCCTCGTCCGCGAGCTCGCGCAGCCCTGCGCCGCGCGCTTCGAAATCATCTTCTCTCTCCTGCAAACTCATTCATCACCTCCTCTACAGTGGAGCGGCTGGCTCGCGTCTCGGCCACCAAAAACTCCAGATCCGTTTCGCTGAGACGCGCACCTTCGGGCAACGATTCCATCGCGTGACCAAGATAAGAACGCCGCACGCGGTCCAGGTCCACCTCGACCGCCTCGATCTGCCAAGGATGCTGGGGGATGACGATGCGTTCCCCCGGCCTGTTGCCCCGCGGATCGCCGCGTGCCACGGCAATACCCAGCTCCCGGGCGAGATTCAGCTGGGCCAGCGGATGTTTGCCCGCCCCGGTGTATTCCGTCTCCTGGACCACGACGATGCGGTCCTCATCGAGTCCCCGGGCAATCGAGAAGGCCGCGGCCAATGAGGTGTTCCCCGCCGGGCCCCGCTGCAGGCCTTCGAGTTCCGCCAGCACTTCGGTGGCATAAAAAACTTCGCCTTGGCTCACCGTGACAAAGCGATCCATGTAACGCAGGGGACGCGCCGCGCTGCGCGGGACATCCGCCCGGTCCGGCCAGGTGGTGAATGGCATGGAGAAACCGGTGTGACCGGTGGTGAAGGACTTGCGGTTAAAATCGCGATCGGAAGCCATGTGCAACCCGGACAGGTCGACGCTGGCGGCAACCACCTGTGTGTCCGCCGCCCCGGCCTTGCGCATCCCACGGGCCGTCCCAGTCAGGTTGCCTCCCCCGGCGTGCGTCACAATCACCACGTCCGGAATGCGTCTCGCGCTCTCTCTTACCTGCATCACTAGTTCATGCCCCAATGTCTCGATGCCGAGGATGGAATAGGGCGAGTAAAGGGATGCGTTGAAGTAACCCGTTTCTTCGAGCACTTTGAGAAACACGTAAAAAAGCTCGGGCCCCACTGAGAGGCGAATCACCTCGGCGCCGTATCCCTCGCAGGCGCGGGTTTTTTCGGCAATTTCGGGCTGCGCCACACCCTCGCTGTCGAAGGCTTCCTGGACCACGACACAGCGCAACCCTGCTTTGGCAGCCTGCGAAGCCACCGCCGCCCCGTAATTGCCGCTGGTCGCGACAGCGACTCCCGCGTACCCCCGCTTGGAGGCCTCGTGGGCCGACAGCGAAGCGCGGCGATCCTTGAACGATCCCGAGGGATTGGCCGCCTCGTCTTTCAAAAAGATTTGCGCCCCTTTTCCCGGTTCGGCAAGCGCCCGCACCAGCTCTGTGATGTTTTTTAGTTCCACCAGCGGAGTATTTCCCACGGCTGTTTGCGCCTGCACCTCGCGCACCGTGTCGATGTCGTATCCCGTATCCGCAAGCAGTTTCTCGTAATCGAACGCCAGGGCACCCGTGGCATACTTCGAGTAATCGAGGCCGGTCGACGCCTTCACGATGCCGGCCTTTCGCGCCATCAGTTCCTGGTAGGATGGACCGCTCATGGATTGCCTCCTCGTTCGCGGAGAAGGGCCCGCAACTCTTTCCCGATCGTGGAGAGCTCCGGGATGGGCGGACCGAAGGAATGTGTGTAGGGGGGATTAACTTCCACCAGCGTGCCGCGGACCCGCCGGCCGGCGAAGGTTTCAATCTCGGCTTCATCGCCTATGGCCGCGGGCTCCAGCAGGAAACCTTTCACCCGCATTTCCAGGGGAACATCCTGCGTGTCCCTGGGAACCTGCGGCGCGCGCGCGCCTGCCGCCAGCTCGATGCGGTGCACCTCAACCCAGACGCCTTTCTCAATCAACTCAGGCATGACTTTTTCCTCCGAGACTTGGATCAATGAATTGTCGCGCATCACCCAGCACGGCGGCGGGCACGGGTAAATCGGCCATGGTATGGAGCCCGGGCGCCGCGTTCAGCAGCCGCGGAATCATGTTCACTGCGAGGGCGCACGTCCCCTGTCCGCCGGGAATCTCGGGGCTGCCGGCGAGGCGGATGTCGGGCGTGCCCCGGATTTCGATGATGTCACCGGTCTCCACCCCTTCCAAGTGCGGGTGCACCTGCTGCGGATGCATCAGCGCGATCACCGGGTTCCCATCGCGATAGGCCACCGCGCTATGCAGACAGCCGGCCACCTGTCCGGGTTCCACCACGACATGCGGCGTTTCGCGCCGCACCTTGGAAACAATCGGTTCCCGGGATTCTTCAATGCGTTCGATCTCCCATCCCAAAGCGCGGGCGATCATGCGGATGGATTCCGGGAATCCGAAGTGCCCTTTCACGGTGCCTTCCTTGATTCCATGCTTGAAATCCTTCGGGCTTAGTCCCACACCCTGGCTCGCCAGCACGGAGGGCCCGTAAGGCGAAAGATCATTGACGCGCCTGGCATGGATCACCCTGATATCGGAACACACTCCCGAGAGCGCGATCACGAGCAGGTCGAGGACAAAGCCGGGATTGATCCCGGTGCCGAGAACCCCCACCCCGTGCGAAACGGCCAGCGAATGAATCTCTTCGGCGAAGCCGGGGGAACTGCACGCGGGGAACGCCATTTCCTCGGCAATGGAAATGACCGAAACACCATGCCGCACCAGTATCACTATTTCGTCTTTGGCATCGGAGATGGTCGAGCACGTGGCTTGAATGGCGACGTCCGGCCGGATCTGGGCGACAAGGGCGTCGAGGTCGCCACTAACCGGGATGCCGGGGTCTCCTTCCAGTCCCATGGCCCTGCCCAGGTCCAAAGCGGAACGCGTTCCTCTTCTGCTGAAGGCGCCGGCAAGCCCGAGACCCTCCTTTTCCCGCACAATGCGCGCGATTCCCACGCCCATGCGGCCGGTTCCCAGTATCAGCACCCGGATAGGATCGCGCGTCGGCATGCGTGCATTTCAAAGGATCGTGTCCATCGAGTCAATTGCGCCGCCCGCCCCCTCGACCCTCGACACCTGAACCCTGAACCCTGAACACCGAACACTCACATTTCACCCATCCCTCGACCCCTCCCCACCTTCCATCGCAATCACGGTGCCGGCCTCTCCACGCAAAATCGCTTGCGCATCGCCAAGATTTCCGATCCCGGCCATCCTCCCCCCGGCTTCGACAAACTCGACAGCGGCCTCCACTTTCGGACCCATGGAGCCCGGTGCGAAAGCATACCCGCGTAACTGCTCCGGCGAAACCCGCGAAAGCGCGCGCGCCTCCGGTTTCCCCCAGTCCGTGTAAAC
>JAHEJT010000292.1 GCA_024638765.1 Verrucomicrobiales bacterium | reverse complement strand
TGACGGGGAGAATCTCGTGACGTTCAGCTCCGTCAATTTCCGGACCGCGCCGGGCGGAATCGAGGAGGCGGGCTTCGATTGGGATCGCTTGGGGATCGTGCGGGCCCAGGGCGACACTCTGGTAGTGCGCGTGAACGACCGGGCCAACGGCCAAGTCCGGGCGGACGCGGTCCTGGTGAGGGAGATCGCGGGAGATGGCGGAGTCGACGACGATTTCCACGTGCAGACCGGGTCGCCGGGGATCGACAAGGGGGATCCGGTCACGGTTTACCTGGAAGAACCGTCGCCGAACGGCGGAAGGGTGAACGTCGGCGCTTACGGTAACACCCCGGAAGCCACGCCCAGCCCGGCGCAATCGGTGCAGGTGCTGCGGCCCAACGGTTGGGAGAAACTCGAAATCGGCCAGGTAGTGCCGATCGCATTCCGCTCCTCGGGACTGACGCCATTCCATCCGGTGGCCATCCTCAATGCCGGTGGAGCGACGGTGGACAACTGGCTGGCGGGAAGCGTGTTCCGGACAGGAGGCGGCACAGGCGCCACGACGAGCGCGATCGATCTGACCATGGTCACGGATCCGGCGCCGGAGGCGGTCTATCAAAGCTACGCGTTCCCCGCCAACGGGGTGGGCAACCGCCTCTCCTACGCGCTGCCGGTGCCCGACGGCACTTACACGGTGCGGCTGCATTTCATGGAACCGTCTACTATCGGGGTGGGGACGCGGGTGTTCGATGTGGTCTTGCAGGACGCGGTAGTGCGCGAGGATCTCGACGTTCGCGCGGAAACCGGGGCGCGCTTCAAAGGGTTGGCGCTCGCGTTTGGCGGAATCACGGCGACGGGCTCGGAAGGGCTGCTTATCGAGTTGGTCAATGAAACGAGCACCGGGGCGGTGCTTTCGGGAATCGAAGTGCTCTCAGTGAATCCCGGCGGGGTGACGGCGCCGACCTTCGACGTCGATGTTTCGACGAACAACGGCGGCGACTGGACGACGGTGGCGAGCGGAGTGGCGGTGGACCGGTTCGGCCGGGGATCGGTGGCGTGGATACCGGACGTCGAGACGCCCGGATACAGCGGCCTGGTGCGGGTCCGGGCTGACGACGGCGCCATGCCGGAGGATGTCTCGGACAACGCGTTCCTCGTGACCAATGATGGGCCAGACTACTATGTCAACGACGCGTCCGTGAGCGGGGACGAGTTCACCACCGCGGCGGGAGACAATTTGCACACCGGTAAATCGCCCGATCAGCCGCTGGCCAGCCTCTTCACGCTGTTGAAGCTCTACGACCTGGATCCCGGTGATGTCATCCATGTCGACACGGGTAATTACGCGCTCTCCGAAAACGTGGTCATCGACGCGGAGGACAGCGGGGTCCGCATCGAAGGCCCGCTCGGCGGAGTGGCGCGGCTGGACCGGACGAATCGGGGCGCCGGGCGCTACGTTTTCGAGTTGTTCGACGCCGACGATGTCACCTTGGACCGGCTCGAGATCACCGGCGCCGAGATCGGGATCGCGGCGGGCGCCGGTTCCGACAGCGACGGGCTCACCGTCTCCAATAGCGCCATTTTCGACCACGCAGTCGACGGCATTTTCCTCGGCGGATCGAACGACGGAGCCGTGATCACCGGGAACGATGTCTTCGCCAGCGCGGGCGACGCCGTCGATGTGCGCGGGACTGATGCCGTGATCACGGGGAATCGCGCGTTCGACTCTTCCAGCGTCGGCATCCGGATCCTCGGGGTGCGGGCGGTGATCGGCGACAACGAGATCTTCGGGAACCAAGTAGGGATCGTGGCGTCCGGCTCGGGGCCGGTTGGGGACCGCATTCTGATCCGTGACAACCGCGTTCATGACAACACCGCGTTTGGCAATAATATTGGAATCCAGATGGCAGCAAATGTGTTGGCGATAGGGAACGAAGTTTTCGGTCATTCCGGATCGAACGAGGTCGGAATCGCGCTGAATTCATCGACCGCCGAGGCCAGGGAAAACATTGTTTACGGGAACTGGCACGGCATCAGCGCCGGCGCCGGTATCGTCGCCGAAAACCGCGTCTTCAACAACGCGAGCGCCGGCATTCTGGAAGGGGGTGGCCCCGTGATCACAGCCAACCGGATTTATTCCAACCCGATCGGCATCTTGAGCAACTTCGGATCCGGCGGCTCCATCGAGAACAACTTCATTTATGCCAATACCAACCAGGGGATCCTCACGAGCGGCTTGTTCGCTTCCTCGCGGATTGTCCATAACGTGATCTTTCAGCCGGTGGGCGACGCCCTGCGTTTCGAGGGCCGGACCAGCGGCAATTTCGTGCGCAACAACATCGTTTTCGTGGAAGCCGGCTTCACCATTTCCGTGGCCGAGGACAGTCAGGCCGGTATCGACAGCGATTACAACCTCCTCTTCACCAGCGCCGATCCCAACGCCCATGTCGGCTTCTGGGACGGCGTTATTCGGGATACGCTGGCCGACTGGCAGGCGGCTTCGGGACTGGACGCCCACAGCGTGACGGGGGACCCCCTTTTCCTGGATCCGGACGGCGCGGACAACGTGCTCGGTTATGACGCCTCCGGCGACGGATTCGACGGCGGGGCCGACGACAATTTCTATCTCTCTCCACTCTCCGCAGCGATCGACAGCGGGGCGGTCTGGGTGGTTCCCCTGACGGATGCCTTCGGAGCAGCCCGGGTCGACGATCCGGGGACGCCCAACACCGGTGCTCCGGATTACGTCGAAACCGCGGCCGCAGAGAGCGTCTTCGACGGCGCCCCGGTGGGCGTCGCGCAGAACTGGAGGGCCGACGACGCATCCTGGATCCTCGCGCTGCCTTTCACCTTCCCGTTCTACGACAACACTTACACCAGCTTGCGGGTATCTTCGAACGGCTTTGTGCAGTTTGCCGGCAGCACCGCGGCCAGCGATCCCAATAACACGGTCGCGGGGCTCACGCAAAACACGCGCATCGCTCCTTTGTGGGACGATCTCAGTACCGGCGTCGATCCGGCGGACAATGTCTTTGTCGATGCCGGAGTCGCCGGGCGCGTGGTGATCCGGTGGGATGCCACCAACGAGGCGGACGGCAGCGACGCCAATTTTGCCCTGGTGCTGTTCGAGGATGGAAGCTTCCGGTTCGATTACGGGCCGGGGAACACCAACCTGATGCCGGTCATCGGCATCAGCCGCGGCGCCGACGGCGTCATTCGGCTGAGCGGGTATCACGGGGCTTCCACCCTGACGGATGCCGTGTCATCGCGGTTCGCCCTGGGTCCCGAAAGCGCCATCGCCGACATGGGCGCCATCGAGTTCCGCGGCTCGAGCCTCGACATGACTCCGCCGGTGGTCATTGGCACCGGTCCGGACGCGGTGTTCCTGGAAACCGATACCGGGGAGTTTGTCCCGGCGATTTCCATCGAGTTCAGCGAAGAACCGAACCCGATCGACGCGCAAGCCGTGGCCAACTTCGAACTGCGCGAGGCGGGGGCCAACGGGATGTTCGGCGACGGAGACGACATCGTGATCGGGTTGACGCCGATGTTCGCGGTGGGGTCGACCACGGTCGACCTGGTCATGGATGCCGGTCTTTTGCCCGCGGGCAGTTACCGGCTCACGATTTCGGGAACCACCGCGCTCCATGATTTGTCC
>JAHEJT010000141.1 GCA_024638765.1 Verrucomicrobiales bacterium | reverse complement strand
CTTTGGCCCCCTCGATTGCGCCTTCCGCCTTTTCCCAGCTTATCCCCCCCAATCGTCACCCCGTCCTTATTCTGAAAGCGGCAGTGCTACTGCCGCACTCCAAGGCTCCGCACCCCACCGCTTCATCCCTCCCGCCTCCCATCTTTCAGTTCTCGCTGTTTCTCAGCCTTGCTGCTCTGCCCGATCTTCCATCTTCCATCTGCAATCTTCCATCAAGATCGATGCCCCCCCGCGCCCAGTCCGTCCGTCCGCAAAACCTTTCCCCCGCCGAGGGCGAAATCATCCATTTTTTCGTCCACCTCGCCTCCGACCTCAGCATGCCCAAATCCATCGGGGAAATCTTCGGTATCCTCTTCTGCGCCGAAGAACCCATGGCTTTTGAAGAAGTCGTCGCCAAACTCGGGCTGAGCAAGGGCTCCGCCAGCCAGGGGCTCCGCGTGCTCCAGAAAATCAACGCCGTTACCACCGTCTATGTCGCCCGCGACCGGCGCACCTTTTACCAGGCCGAGACCAGCATGCGAAAGCTCTTCAGCGGCGTGCTCAACGAAACCGTCCGTCCCCACCTCGAGAGCAACGAGGAACACCTCGAACGCATCCACGACTTACTTCAGGACGGCGGCGATTCGGCGCTACTCCAGGAGCGCGTCGCCAGTCTCCAGTCCTGGAACCGGAAGGCCAAACGAATCTTGCCGTGGTTGGTGAAACTCACCGCCACGAAACCCGCCGCAAAACCCGCCACAGACTGAAAGCCTCCGCCCCGGCGGAAGCACGGTGTTGTTGCAGCCACAATCCATCCAAAAACTCCAAACGACTGGTTTTCCTGAAAAGAATCGGGAACCGACCAGAGGCGGCAGCGTGCCTGCCGTCGCAACTCCGATGCAAGATGAATAGCATGACCCCAACTCTCCACACCGAAGAAGACACGCCCCTGCCTTCCTGGTTCTACCTCTGGCGCAAATTACCGAACGGTCTCAAGGGGAAATTCCGCCTCGCAAGCGCCCTGATGAAAGGAGCGGTCAATCGCCACGATGTCGACCTCGAAGTCGACGGCAACCTGTTTCGGGTCCCGGTGCTCAAGGAACATATCGCGTTCTCTATTCTCATCGACGGGGTTTACGAACCCGAAACCCTCGCGTTTTTCAAAAGACATCTCAAACCCGACTCCGTTTTTCTCGATGTCGGAGCCAATATCGGCCTCTTTTCTGTGACGGTGGCGACCAAGCTGGTCCCCTTGGGACAGGTGCTGGCCCTCGAGGCTTCCCCCTCCATCTTCCCCTATCTCGAGCGCAACCGGACCCGCAATGCGGCGTCGAACCTCATTACCGAAAACGTCGCCGTGTCCGCCCGGGACGGGGGAACCGCTTCTTTCTACGAGGCGCGCATGGACAAAGCCGGAATGGGTTCGCTCACGCAGCGTTTCGACGGCGATCCGGTCGAAGTGCCGCGCGCTTCCATCGACGGCCTCCTCGCAAAACACGGCATCACCAGCCCGGCGGTGATGAAAGTCGATGTCGAGGGCTTTGAGCGCGATGTTTTCGAGGGCGCGCGAAAACTGCTCACTGGCCCCAATCCGCCGATCATCGTTTTTGAATTCATGGATTGGGCGGAAAGATCGGCGGAGGGCTGCCAATGCGGCGACGCCCAACGCCTTCTTCAATCGATGGATTACTCGCTCTGGGATCTCGACGATTACCTCGCAGGCGGTAAACCGTTTTCTGAACCGATCACCAGCGGCAACGCAAACCTCGTCGCGGTGCGCCGCTAAACGCGCTGCCAAATCGTCCCTCGAAATTCTTTTCCGGCCCATTCATCCGGGGCATTCGCTGACCGCCGACCCGGACAATATGACCCGGGAACCAGGTATCACCAGCCTCCCGGGCCACCCCGCCTCAAAGAAACGCGCGAATCCATCCACTCTCCCTATGAACGGAAAGACCGGTATCATCGGCCTCGGCTACGTCGGCCTCCCCATCGCCCTGCAGTTCTCCTCTTCGGGGCTCGAAGTCGTCGGCTTCGATATCGACCCGGCGAAAATCGAAAGCTTGCACAAGGGCGTTTCCTATCTCCGGCACATCGCCTCCGACAGGATCGCCGCGAACAAGGTCTACAAGGCCTGAGTCGCCCACTCGGCCCCGCGTATACGACCTGAAACGACAGAAACTAGACTATGAACATAAAGAGTCTCATTAAGAAAGTTCCCGGTAGCCTCGCGCTGGCGCGCGCCATCCTTCCCCCTCCCCGCGACTGGCTGCTCAACACCATGCCAAGTGGTTCTGTCTGCGCCGAGATCGGGGTGCACGAGGGCGATTTCAGCCGGCTCATCCTCGACACGGTCCGGCCGAAGCGCCTCCACCTCATCGATCCCTGGAAATGCTTCGAGGAAGAAACCTACGACGGCTCCTGGTACGGCAAGAACTCAGGCGGCCAGGAGCAAATGGACAAGCGCTTCCAGCAAGTCTGCGACCGGTTCAAGAAAGAAATCGATGACGGCACCGTGGTGGTCCACCGCGCTCTCTCCGACGAGGCCGCCGGCGATTTCGCGGAAAGTGAGCTCGACTGGGTCTACATCGACGGCAACCATCTCTACGATTTCGTGATGCGTGACCTGGAACTTTATGATCCCAAGGTTGTGCCCGGCGGTTACCTCACCGGAGATGATTACGGAATCGAGGGATGGTGGGATAACGGGGTCGAGAAAGCCGTCCAGCAATTCGTGAAAGACCACGCCGCCTATTCGCTGAAAGTCAGGGGCAGCCAGTTTATCATAAAGAAAGGTTAGTGTGGCAGTAGCTGCGGCATCCTGCCGCAGTTCCAAGGTCACTCTGCGGCTGGAAGCCGCAGCTACTTCCCGTCCGATTTCATCACAAGGGATTCGAGACTCGATGGCATACTGCCATGGGGCCTGTCCGAAAACCCTCGCCGGAAGATTCGCACCCGCAGATGGTCCGCGAGTGCACTGCGGTTGTCTCTATGCGAGCAAATCGGCGACGGAACCCCATCGAGGATGTCCACAGAAACCACGCCAGCCCCCCCGCAGACGCCTCCCGCGCCCGCGCTGGGCCGCAAAGGCTCCTTCCTCCCCAATCTTCTCTCTAATTTTGCGAACTTCGCCATCACCCTCGTCATCGGCCTGTGGTTCACCCCTTACCTTATCCGGAATCTTGGAACCGCAGTTTACGGGCTGGTGCCCCTGGCCACCACGGTGATTTACTACATGAGCGTCCTCACCGTGACCCTGAATACCTCGGTGGGCCGGTTCCTCACGATCGCGCTCGAAAAGAACGACTTCGTCAAGGCGAACCGGGTCTTCAACACCTCATTTTTTGCAGGACTGGGAATCGCCGCCGTCCTTCTCATTCCCTGCATCCTGCTCTCCGTCTTTGCCGACAAGATCGTCCAGGTGCCGCCGGGACATGAAACGGAGGCGCGGCATCTCTTTGCCTATGTCGCGGCGGCGTTTCTCCTGAACGCCGTTATCACGCCCTTCGGAGTTTCCACCTTTGCGCGCAATCGGTTCGATCTCAGAAACCTGGTCACCATCGTCCAGAATGTCTCACGGCCGGCTTTCGTAGTCGTGCTCTTCGCCCTCATCGAACCCCGGCTCTGGCACATCGGTTTCGGCACCCTCGGTGCAGCCGTGCTCTTCGCCATCGGGTCGGTCATCAACTGGAAAATTCTTACCCCGGTCCTCCGCATCTCCTTCCGCAACCTCCATTGGGATACATTCAAGAGCATCAGCAATACCAGCACCTGGGTCATCGTGGGACAACTCGGGTTCATTCTTCTCACCGGTGTCGAACTCATCGTCGTGAACCGGATGCTGGGCGCCGAATCCGCCGGCCGCTACGCCGCGGTCCTGCAGTGGTCGATGCTCATTCGCAGCATGGGTGCAATCATCGTGAGCCTGTTCGCCCCGACCATCATTTCCTATTATGCGAAAAAGAATATCGACGGGCTGGTCGATTACGCGCGCCATGCCATCAAGCTCATCGGCCTGCTGATGGCGCTGCCCATCGGATTGGTGTGCGGATTTTCCGGACCGTTGCTCTACACCTGGCTGGGAAAGGATTTCGCGGATCTCGCCCCCCTCATGATCCTCATGGTGGCCCCGCTCTGCTTCAATCTCGCCGGTTCCCCTCTGGCCCCGATTTACCTGGCGGCCGACAAGGTCCGCACGCCGGCGCTCATGAACGTGCTTCTCGGCGTTCTCACCCTCGTCGCCGCGATCCTTCTCGCCGGCCCGGCCGGCTGGGGCATCTACGGTGTCGCCGCCGCGCCGGTGATTGCCATCACGGTGCGCAGCCTTCTCTTCATCCCGATCTATGCGTCTTCCACCATCCATCGCAGTTCCGGACCCTTTATCCGCCAGATCCTCACGGTCGGCCTCGTCACCGCAATCGTCACTCTCGTGGCCTGGTTCTGCGCGAGCCAATTGAATCCCTACGGCTGGCTCCAGCTGGGCTTTCTCGCCGTCACCGCCGCCGCCCTCTACGCGCCTCTCACCTATTTCCTCTTCCTTAACGCAGTCGAACGCGAACTCCTCGCCGCCAAATTCCCCCCGCCCCTCCGGAAATATCTTCCTTTGGTGAAAAAATAAGTCGCTCTCCTCCCTTCCACCTGCCCTGAGCCGAAGGCTCCTTTGGACTGCGGAAGCAGCGCTTCCGCCTTCGAATAGCCCCACATCGTAACGCCGTCCTCACGCACAAAGCGGCAGTGCCACTGCCGCAGTCCAAGGCTCCGCACCCCACTCCCGCATTCCACCCAACCCCTGAGCCGAAGGCTCCTTCGGACTGCGGTAGTTTCACTTCCGCCTTCGAATAGCCCCACGTCCTAACACCGTCCTCTCACGCAAAGCGGCAGCGTTGCTCCCGCACTCCAAAGGCTCCGCCCCACCACTCCACCGCCCCATCTTCCCATCTTCCCAATGAATCCCAGTCCCAGTAAAAACTACGCGCCCCTTGCAGTCCTCGCTCTCGTCCTCTACGCCGGCTTTCTCATCGCCGTCGCGAAGACGCTGCCGGACATGCTTACCCTGGCGGCCATCGTGCCCCTCCTCTTGGCACTCGGCTTCCTCGTCATCGAAACGCGGCGGCGGACGTCGCTGCAACTCCAAATGCTCCAGGCCGAAACGGAAAAAGATTACCGCCAGCTCGAAGCCCTCGCCGGCATTTATCCCCTGGTCGATATCCAGGGCCCCCTGCCCCCGATGCGCGGCTGGGCGGCGTCACCCGATTTCCTCAGCATCCTGGTGGGCCGGATCCTGGCGGCGCGCCCCGCGGTGGTCGTCGAACTTGGCAGCGGTGTCTCGACTCTCATCACCTGTTATGCCCTCAAAAAGCTCGGCGGCGGAATGGTTTATTCCCTGGATCACAGCGACGAATACGCCGAAGCGACGAGACGGCAGCTGGCGGCCCATGGCCTCGAAGATTACGCCCGCGTCATCCATGCGCCCCTGGTGGACACCACCGTCAACGGGGAGACCCGCGAGTGGTATGACAGCGCAAAGCTCGAAGAGATTCCCCGGATTGATCTGGTGGTCGTCGACGGCCCCCCGAATCGCGCCGGAAACATGCCGCGCTATCCCACCCTGCCCCTGCTTTCCGAGAAATTGAATCCCGGGGCGCTCATCCTCCTCGATGACGGCGCGCGCGAAAGCGAGACCTCCATGGTGGAGCGGTGGAAGAAAGAGTTCGCCATTTCGGATTCCCAGTTCTTCCCCACTGAAAAAGGCGCCTACCTGCTGCGATTCGAGGGACAATCGCCCGATGGGTGATAGGGTTGGGCCCCTCGCCCCGGAGGGGCGAATCGAAATTAGCCCCGGGTGAAACCCGGGGAATTACGACGAAAAGAGTTCGAGCCCCGGCAGGGGCGATAGAAAGCGCTCGGTGAACCCGCGGAGTTAAAAGCGAATGCCCGGCGATGAATGGTTGTTTTCTGTCGCCCCGCCGGGGCTGAATCCTTCCTGGTCTTCCATATTCCCCGGGTTGTACCCGGGGCTACATTCTGGCGCCCCTCCGGGGCGTAGAGTACCCGACCCTCCCCCCCATGACCGTCAGCGTCATCATTCCCTGCTACAACGCCGAGCGCTGGATTGCCGAAGCCATCGAGAGCGGCCTTGCGCAAACCCATCCGGACGTCGAAATCATCGTGGTTGACGACGGCTCCACCGATAACTCGTGGAAAGTCATCCGCGGTTTCGGCGAAAAAATCATCGCGGAGACCGGCCCCAACCGCGGCGGCAGTCACGCCCGCAATCGCGGATTCGAGCTTTCCCGCGGCGAATTCATCCAATACCTCGATGCGGACGATTACCTGTTGCCGGAAAAAATCGCGCGCCAAGTCGCGTTCGCCGTGGAAACCGGCGCAGACATCGTCTACGGAGACTGGCGTCACCAGCATCACCATCCGGACGGATCGGTGGAAACGGGGGAGGTCAGCGTGAGCGGGAAACAAGACGACGTCCTCGAAGCCCTCCTGGGACTGTGGTGGGTCGGCAACCTGGCCATCCTGTTCCGCCGGACGATCGTGGAGAGAACCGAGGGATGGGACGAAGATTTGAGAGCGGCCCAGGACCGGGATTTTTTCATCCAGGCTGCCATGGAAACGCAGAAGATCGGTTACCTCGCGGAATGCGACTCCATCTACCGCCGTTACGGAAACGTCACCGTCGCCACCTCGAGCGAGATGCGCTACGTCTTGAATCATAAGAAGGTTACCAAAAAAGCGGAGCAACGGTTGCGATCCGAAGGATGCCTGACGCCCGCTTACGCGTCCGCGCTGGCGCGCTCCAATTTTTACCTCGCCCGCTACATTTTCTCGCGCGACCGCAGAATCTATGCGGAACTCATCGAGAGGGTTTTCTCACTCGACCCGGGCTTCCAGCCCAATGAAAACTGGCTCTATAACCGGTGTTTTCGTCTTTTCGGCCCCCGGGGCGCCGATCAGCTGGCCGCCTGGAAGAGGAAGATCTCGGGCGCTGCGGCAAGAAGCTGAACGACCAGTCTGATGACCCAAACAAACACAGTCGAGTCCGTGCCCGTCGCCACGGTTCCCGTCTCCGTGATCATTCCCACCCGGGAGCGAGACGAAAGGCTCAAGGCGACCCTCGCGGAAATCATGAAATGCGATCCGCTCCCCGCGGAAATCCTGATCCATTTTGACGCCGAGGAAGACGCGCAGCATACGATTTCCGCTGACTATCCCGTCCCCTTGAAGACCTTTCGCTCGGAGAAGATCCTGGGGCCTGGAGGATCCAGAAACGTCCTTCTCAAGAACGCGTCCTGCGAAATCATCTGCAGTTTCGACGACGACTCCTACCCGGTGGACTCGGATTATTTCGCGCGGGTCGTGAATACTTTCGAGTCCTTGCCCGAAGCCGCCGTCGTGACGGCATCGATTCAAACGCCGGGCGGCGTCCTGGCCGAAGCCGCGCCCACCGCTTCCGCCTGCCGCATCTTTGACGGCTGCGCCGCCTCGCTGCGACGCTCCGCGGTCCTGAAAACCGGCGGGTATGTGCCGTTGCCGACCGCCTACGGCATGGAAGAGGCGGATATGTCCCTGCAACTCTCCGCCGAGGGATATAGAATATTCCGCACGGACTGGCTTCGCGTCCGGCACGATACTTTCGACAGCAGCGAAAAGACCAAGAGCTTCGCCAAGCACACCCTCAAGAATCAGGCTCTTCTCGGGTATCTGCGCTACCCTTTGTTCCTTGCCCCTATCGCCCTTTATCAATGCCTGCGAAGAATTCTCTGGGCAAAGAATCACCTGAGCTATGCGCAGGTGTGGGAAGCCATCCGCGAGATTCCCGGTCATATCGGGGAACACCAGGGTTCGAAACACCGGCTTCCCGCGCTTACCGTCCTCCGCTATCTCCTGACGCCTCCTCTGGGAAGAGCCCGCTCGCTGGCGATTGCCGTCCCCGCCGCCGGGCTCCCCCAACCGGATGTCGCAGCCAAACTTGGCGCGCTTGCGCATCCGGGACGCAAAATTCTCTATTGCCAGTACACAAATCCCGGCGCCTATCCGCCCCTGGAACACTGCTCGCGAATCCTCGCCAACCGCGGATGGGACGTGCGCTTCCTCGGCGTCGGGATGATCGGAGCGGAATCCCTGGCCTTTCCTCCTCACGCCCGGATCCGTGTCTCCAGTTTCGGATCCTGCCCCCCCGGTTGGCGACAGAAGCTTCATTATATTCGATACACCCTCTGGGTCGCGTGGCGCGCCCTCCGTGACCGCCCGGACGTGTTGTATTGCTCGGACCTCTTTTCCTGCTTTCCCGGCTTGATGGCAAAAAGCCTATCGGGCGCCACCCTGGTCTATCATGAACATGATATTCCGGATGAACGCGCCGCCGGCAGCGCCTTCATGAAACTGTCTCTTCGGGCCCGCAGAAAAATGGGACACCGCGCGGAAATGGTAATCGTGCCCAACCAGGACCGGCTGGAGTTCTACCTCGCGCAGACGGGGCGGACCGCGAAAAACTACTGTGTGTGGAATTGCCCCCGGCGCGAGGAACTCGAGATCCCGCTCCATGCACGCCATCACGACGGTCCCCTCCGTTTAGTCTATCACGGAACCATCGTCCCCGCACGGTTGCCCACCTCCATCGTGCAGGCCTTGGCCGAACTACGAGAAAAAGTGCATTTCACGATCATCGGGTACACCACGATCGGCTCACCTGGTTACGACCTGGAACTTCTCGAGTGCGCCTCCAGCCTCGGGATTGCTGATCAACTTGAAATTCTCCCGCCGATTTCGAGGTTCGAACTCATGCAGACCTGCGGAGAATACGACGTCGGCCTCGCCCTCCTTCCGATAGACAGCGGTGACATCAACACCTCCCAGATGATCGGAGCCTCCAACAAGGTCTACGATTACCTCTCCCAGGCGCTGCCGGTGCTGGTCTCGGCCTTTCCCGCATGGGAAGAGCATGTCGTCGAGCCGGCTTACGGCCGGAGTTGCGATCCGGGCGACCCCGCGAGCATTGCCCGGGCCCTGACCTATTTTATCGAACATCCCGAAGAAGCGGATGCCATGGGACGGCGCGGACGGGAGAAAATTGTCGCCGAATGGAATTACGACGCCCAGTTCGCACCGGTCCTCGAGGCGCTGGCGAAATGAGTGGAAAGAGCATATCGAGTGACTTTGCTCGGGAGCCATTTCCGGGATCAATCCAAAGCGCCGTCAAGCCGGCGCACTCCAAAACCTGACGGTCATGCAGAGACTTTGCACAAAACGAACGTGTTTTGAAATGTCAACAGCCTCCCGATTTCACAAGGTAGCGCCCTGGAGTGCGGTGGCTTGACACCGCTTTGGATCGACCGGGCCACGGCGAAAGCGCGCGCGCCAACGAGCCCAGACCAAAGGGCGCTACGCCACCCCCAGCATGGCAAAGGCGCCGCCCTTGCGTAGTTTGCCGAGGTGTGGCGCCATCGAAATCAAGCTCAGGCAACCAAGGACTGCCAGAAAAGGGATTCGGATCTTCCTTTCCGGAATCCGGTAAACCTGGCTGCTGATGGAACCGGGCATGGCTGCGTTGGCCAGCACCTTGAGATGCATGTTCTTGCCCAGGTTTCCCAGTGAAGCCGGCTCCATGGTGGCATCGCCGGGCTGGAAACCAGCCTCTTCCAATGCCAGGGAAAGACTGCGCGGCGTCCATTTGCACACGTGATTGGGAGGCATATCAGGACATCCCGTGCATCGCTCCTGCGTGATCATGGCATCTCCGTCGGGAACCGTAATCACGATCCTGCCACCGGGCGCGAGCAACTGCTTGGCCTGGCTCAAGACCGGCCGAAAATCAGAGAGATGTTCGAGCACCTGAAAAAGTGTCACGATTTGAAAGGTTTTCGGGCTCTCCTGCGCTGCCGCCTCCAGGTCCCGGAACACCGTGATTCCGTCTTTTTCCAACGCCTTCCGCGTATCCTCGCTCCCTTCCACCGCATAGCGCTCCCATTTATCGGCCAGACTGCGCAGGAACGCGCCGTCACCCGCCCCGATATCCAGCACCTTGCCGCCCGCTCCGCCTCCAAGGGCCTCCTGGTGCGCAAATTCGAAGTCCCATTTCCACTGCGGATAACCCTTCTGCTCGTGGAGAATCCCGTAAAACTCCTCGTCTCCCCCGACAAAGGGCACGGAAAAACCAAACCCGCATTCCCCGCAGCGCATCACGGCGCAGGAATCCCCACCCCAGAGGCGCCGGATGCAGGCGGTCAAGCGCCGGTTGCGTTCCTCGTCGCGGACCGGCGGGCAAAAATGCGCCGCCGCGCGCGCTGCGGTGTATTCATAAAGCGGAGCCGCTTCACAGGGAGTGCCGCAGACGGGGCAGTCTTCTTTACTCAAAGAAAGGGCGGCCATTTTTTTGGTCCGAGTATCGATAACGCGTAACTGGCCTTGCACCAGCCTCAAGCCAGGAGTTCCACCACCTATGCAGAATCAATCTTCGATTTAGAACTATGAAGGATAACCTTGTAAGAAAATTACTCAAGACATTCTGGTTCCGGGAAGGGAGCAAGCACAGGATTCTCTTCGGCCCGATGAAAGGGCTCTGCTTCCGGACAAACCAACTCATCGGCATATCGCCTGTGTATTCGGGACCCGAAAGAGACCACCAGAATCTCTTTGCGCAGCTGGTTAAGCCGGGAGACTGCGTCATTGACGTCGGCGCCAACTGGGGAAATCACACTCTGTACTTCGCAAGGCTCACAGGCGAAAACGGCATGGTCCACGCCTTTGAACCGATCCCCGAAGTCATGGCCGAACTGCGCTGGCACCTGAACGCAAACCATTTTGCCAATGTCAAAACACACGAAATTGCGCTCTCGAATGAAACCGGGGAAGCGAATTTCATCGTCGGGCCCCTGAGTGAAACCAGCCACCTGGAGAACATACGCCCCGAACAAAATGACCAGAAAGAAAACGCGATCCGTGTCGTGGTGCAGACGCTCGACAGCCTCGCCGATGAACTCGCGCTTCAATCCGTGAAGCTGATTAAGATCGATGTCGAAGGAGCGGAATCGAAAACACTCGAGGGCGCCGAGCAGACCATTCGCCGCCTCAAGCCGCATCTTGTCATCGACTTGCACACTCCGGAGCAGGATCTGAAGGTCGCCGCCATGCTCGACGAGTGGGGGTATCAGCTGTCTCGCGTCGGCGGAGGCGATATCACCCGGCTCGACCGCTCGTGGCCTGACCCCGACGGCGTCTGGGGAAGCATCCATGCGCGACCCGGGACGGACGCCTGAGAAATCCGGCACCGGCCTACTCACCTCGCGCCATCGAGAATCATGCTTGTAATCGTCGAAACCCACCCGGTGCAATACCACGCCCCGGTCTACCGTTGTCTCGCCGAGGAACTCGGCGTGCCGCTTACGGTTGTCTACGGCTCGGACTTCAGCGTCGCGGGGTACCGGGACGAGGAGTTCGGTTCCGATTTCGCGTGGGATACGGATCTGCTCTCGGGCTATCAATCCGTATTTTTGCGGAAGGTCGCCGACGGCGGTCCGCGGACCTACGATGAGGTCGACGCCGAGGGCCTCGCAACCACGCTCGAGAAAATCCGTCCCAACGCCCAGTTGAGCGTCGGATACCGGCATCCCTACGACCGGGCGGGGCTCCGGTGCGCAAAAAGGAACAGCTGGCCCCTGCTCTTTCGAAGCGAAACGACCGACCACGCGCTGGCACGGGGCAGGCTCAAGGGATTCGCCCGCGACGCGATCCTACGCCGGCTCTACAAAAGGTGCGCCAGCCTGATTTATATCGGGCAGCGTTCGAGGGCGCACTATGAACGACTCGGAGTGCCCGATGAAAAACTCATTTTCTCCCCTTATTGTATTGATGCCTCGACCTTTTCCCTGACGGAGGAAGACCGCTCCCGGATGCGGGCACAGGCGCGCCGGGAACTCGGCATCGAAACCGGGCACAACGTGATCCTTTATTCCGGCAAACTGAGCCACCGCAAAGGCGTCGACCTGATCCTCGAGGCCATGAAGCTCTTCCCTGAATCACTGCGAAATACGACCACGCTTCTGTTCCTGGGAGACGGAGCCGAAAGAGAAGCCCTGGAATCGTTGTCACAAAAAAATCCCGCCATCGATGCACGGTTTCCCGGATTCCAGAACCAGTCGCGCCTCAGTTCCTTTTACCACGCCTCCGACGTCTTGACCTTGCCCAGCCGGTATTCGGAGACCTGGGGCCTGGTCGTCAACGAAGGGCTCCTGCACGGCTTGCCCTGCGTGGTATCCGAAGAGGTCGGGTGCCACCCGAACCTGGTCGAGCCGGGAATCACGGGGGAAGTTTTTCCCTCGGATGACGCCGCCGAATTCTCTGCCGCCCTGCAGCGTTGTCTCACTTACGCGAAAGAGGAGACCACGCGCAGCGCCTGTCGCGCCCGCGTCGAAGAATACTCCGTCGCCAACGCCGCCCGCGGAATCGCGGAGGCCTATCAACGACTCTCGGCACTTAGGAATCTTCGCACCGGTGAACACTAGTGCAGTGAGTCGGATGAAAATGAACAATTTTCGAAGCCTGTCAGTCGTTTCGGTTCAGGAGCGCGTCAAGAGTAGGCCCGACACTCCGTGGCGGGCGCCTGCGTCTCGTGGGGTTCCCGTCGCGGAGCGCCGGGACTACTTCCAGAATTCGTCACTCTTTTTCTCCACTGACTCAGAACTCAATGATTCACTCCACTAGGCCATCAGGACCTAAGGTTCTCATCGTCGGATGCCAGGAAACGAATCACGTCGGTGGGATGCTGCAAAAGGCGGCCCTCGCCGCGGGACTGGAGTCTTCCATCATCGACCACCGGTCCGCCTACGAGGGGAATCCCCTCATTCGGCGCTTCAACTGGTGGGTGCGCGGGCGCGTCCCCAACCGCCTGGGGCAATTCGGCCGCGAAGTCCTGCGCCGTTGCCGGGAACGGCGGCCAGATATCGTCATCACCACAGGGATTGCCCCGGTGCCCGAAGACGTGCTGTGCGAGCTTGGCGAGACGGGCGCGCGCCTCTGCAACTATCTCACCGACGATCCATGGAATGCGCAGGTGCGATCGAAGTGGTTTCTCCGTGCGCTGCCGGTTTACGACTGGGTCTTTTCGCCGCGCACGGCAAACCTGGATGATCTTGTAAAGATCGGTTGCCGCAATGTGGAGTATCTCCCCTTCGCCTATGATCCCGACCTCCATTTCCCTCCCGAGCTCTCAGAGGAGGATTACCGTGCTTTCCGTTCCGATGTCGCGGTCGTGGGCGGCGCCTACGGGGGAAGGGCCGCCCTCGTCGGAAGACTGATCGACGAAGGCTTGGACGCCAGCCTCTGGGGAGAATACTGGAAGCGCTACCCCAACACCCGGGCTGCCGCCCGCGGATACGCCGACCCGGAAACGATGCGGCGCGTCATCGCCTCGACGTCCATCGCCCTCGGCCTCGTGAACCGGTTGAACCGTGACGGTCATGCCATGCGCTCCTACGAAGTCGCCGCCATTGGCGCGCCCATGCTCGTCGAGGAAACCGCAGAACACCGGGATCTCTACGGCCCCGACGGCGAGTGCGTTTATTATTTCGACAATGAAGAGGAACTGGTTGCCAAGGCCCACCGGCTCGTCGATCACCCTGAGGAGGGACGGGCACTTGCGGAA
>JAHEJT010000140.1 GCA_024638765.1 Verrucomicrobiales bacterium | reverse complement strand
AGAAAGAGGATGAGCGTGTCGTCGAGCCGGCCGAGATTTTCAAGCTTTTCCACGAGGCGGCCGACGTTGCGGTCGACCTGATGGACCATGGCGGCGTGAATGGCCATGCGGAGCGATTCATGTGTGTGTTCTTCTTTGGTGAGGGCGTTCCAGGCTGCGTCCGTGGCCGCTTCCGGTGTGCTGAGGGGCGCCGCTTCTGCATCGAAGAGGCCCATATCGAGCTGACGCCGGTAACGTGCGTCACGGATCGCAGCGTATCCACGGTCGTAAACGCCACGAAATTGTTCGATGTCCTCCGGGTGGGCATGGAGGGGCCAGTGGGGCGCGTTATACGCGACGTAAAGGAACCAGGGTTTTTCCGGGTCGCGGGATTCATCGAGCCAATCCAGGGCCCAATCGGTAAAGGCGTCGGTGGTATGAAAGGGTTTTTCGGGAATGAACGGCTTCACCATTTTCTCGTCGAAGGCCCAGGAATAGACCGCGCCGGGCACGGGATTGCCGTCTTTGGTTTCGCCGCCTGGGTTCCAGAAATTGACGGCGCCGCCGAGGAAACCGGAGAAGTGATCGAACCCGCGCGTGTGGGGATTGAAATTGGCGTGGTGCTTGCCCGACCACCAGGTGTGATAGCCCGCGGGGCGGAGGACTTCGCCGGCGGTGGCGGTTTTTGTGAACTCGCGGTCGGTGTGTTGGAAGTAATTGCCGGTGAGGAGGGCGGCGCGGGTCGGGTAACACTTGGAAGTGTTGTACATCTGGGTGTAACGGATGCCGTCGGCGGCGAGTTGATCGAGGTGCGGGGTTGGGATTTCCGATCCGTAACACCCGAGGTCCGAATACCCCATGTCATCGACGAGAATGACGAGGAAGTTGGGTTTGCCGAGCGCGTGGGAGGAGGCGAGAAGGGCGAGTGCAAAAAGCGAGATTATAAAACCGCGAATGGACACGAATAGACACTAATTTCTTTGACCGCGGATTTGCACGTATTTTTTAGGCTCAGATTCTTGAACCACACTGCCTTGGCGCTTTAGCGCATGATAAGAGCCTAAGGCAGATTGCAGGGCCCACCGGAGGTGGGATAAAATACACGGACATTTTTCTCGCGGATGGGCGGGAATGATGCGCAGGCGAGCGCAATCGGTGCCGGAGAATTCATCTGCGGGCGCTGCGGCTAAGGAGCCACCGGGACCGAGCAGATTACTTCCATGCCGTTCTTTTTCCTGCGCTGGGTGCTCAGGGATGCATTTATGGCGCGGGCGCGGTATCGCATGACATGCAGGCCGAGGCCGGATGAACCGGGGTGTTGGGGATCGAACCCCGCGCCGTCGTCCAAGACCTTGAGAATCGTCTGACCTTTTTTCTGTGCAAGGGAAATCGTGATGTGGGCCGCGTCGCTGTGCTTGATCGCGTTGTTGAGCGCCTCCTGCGCGATGCGGAAGAGATGATTTGCGACCAGGGGGTCATCGATGAGGACGGGCGGGCGGCAGCGGAACTGGCATCGCGCGTTCGATGCCGAGCGGGCCTGGGAAACCAGCCCGGCGAGTGCGCTCATGAGATCCTCGGGATCGGCGCCCACCGGGTGCAGCCCCCGGGCAATCGCCCGGGCCTGCGTGATCGCATCGCGAATCAGCTTCGAGATCACATTGACTTCGTCGGCCTCGGCGAGTTTCCGTGCGGCGCACGCGTTCGCGAGCGCTTTCATGCGGAAATCGATTCCCGTAAGAAGCGACCCCACGCCGTCGTGGAGATCCTGGGCGGTCCGCCGCCGTTCTTCCTCCGCGGCGTTGATCACTTCCTGTTCCAGCGCCTGCCGCTCGGTCACGTCGATCCCGGTGCGAAGCATGCCGCTCAGGTTGCCCTCATCATCCATCAAGGGGGCATTCTGCCACTCGATAAGACGCACGTGTCCCTCTTTCGTCAGGACCGGGTTACTGTCCCCGGTGGTGTGTATTCCTTCGAGAGCCCGCCTGAAGGAGGCCGCGAGTCTCTTGCGGTCTCTCGCCGGGATAAAGGTGCTGAACCAGTCGCGTCCCTCGGCTTCCTCGAGCCGCCAGCCGGAGAGCGCTTCGAAATACGGGTTGAAGCGCACGACGCGTCCTTCGAGGTCGAGGACGAGGACGACGGTTTTCTCCGTGGCGATGATTTTTTCGCTGAATTCGTGCTGCCGCCGCAGGGCTTGCTCCGCCGACTTGCGCTTGGTGATGTCGCGGATGATGCGGATGAAGAGCCCGAGGTGGTCGACCTCACTGATCGACAGATCGGCGTGAAAGCTCGACCCGTCCTTGCGGCGGGCGATGAATTCGCGCCCGATGCCGATGATCTTCGCCTTGCCGACCGGTGGGCGGTTCTCGAGGTTCTCGTCGTGCTCGCCGCCGGGGGGAGAGGCGGGCATGAGGAGGCTCACGTTCTTGCCGAGAAGTTCGCCAGGGTCGTAGCCAAAGAGCCGCTTGACGGCAGGGTTCACGCCCACGATCACATCTTGCCGGTCGATGGTCACGATGGCGTCGACGGCGGCGTCAAGGATGGCGCGGAGTCGTTCTTCGCTGGCTCGTAACTCATCTTCGGCCCGTTTGCGTTCGGTGATGTCTTCGACAATCGCGATGTGGAAGCGGGGCTGTTCTCCCGGAGCCCACGTCGGTGACACGGTGAGGTTGACCCAGACGATCGAACCATCTTTCTGGAAGTACCGTTTTTCCATCGAGAAGTCACGAATCTTACCCTCGATCAGTCTCTGCATATTCTCCAAGTCTTCCTGCAGATCGTCGGGATGCGTGATCTCCTGAAACTTGGTGTCGAGCATTTGCTCAGCCGAGTATCCAACCATATCGCAGTATTTCTGATTGATCCCTTCAAACCGGCCGGTGCTGGTTTCGATGAGCGCCACACCAACAGCGGCTTGTTCGAAGATCGTGCGAAATCGCCGTTCACTTTCCCGAAGCGCTTCCGTTCGGTTGGCGATGCGTTGTTCGAGCGTCTCGTTAATCGTTTTCAACTCCTGCTCGGCCCGTTTCTGCGCGGTGATCTCGATGAGGGCGGTGCGGCAGTGGAGCTGCGTGCTTTGGCCTTCGCGGAAGGCGATGCTTTCGAGCCGGGCGAGGAGCGGGGTGCCGTCGGCGTGGTGCATTGTGAGCTCGCAGGTTTGGGTGGATTTGCTGGAGAGGACGGTCTTGCGGTGCCGGTAAAAGCCGTCCTGGTCGTCGCGGGCGACGAAGCGCGTGATATTTGACCCGGCCAGATCCCGTCGCGTCACGCCGAGGATCTTGGCTGCCGTCAGGTTGGCTTCGAGGATTTTCCCATCGGCCTCCAGGCTGAGGTATCCCACGGGGGCGAACTCGTAGAGGTCTGAGAAACGGTCGCGGGATTCGGCCAGTTCAAGCTGGGCCCGGCGGAGTTCTTCGTTCTGGATCTCCAGCTCCATCTGGTGCACCTGGAGTTCATGCACGAGCGCCTGGACGTCATCGTCGGGCATGCCGGCGATATCCTCGCGTGTCTTGCGCAGCAACTCCTCGGCGCGGGCGCGAAGCGTCTTCGGCGGGGAGGATTCACGGATAGTTTTTGGTTTCTTCGAGGCCATCAGCCGGATTGCGCGGGGTCAAGCGCCCGTGACTTCTTCCAGGGCCAGGAGGATCATGCCGGGGAGGTCTTTTTTCTGCTCGAGGCGCCGGCCGTTGAGGACAAAGATCCGGCGGCCGATTTTCGGAAATTCCGCTTCTACTTCGTAATCCTGGAAGGATTGATTCTTCGGCAGGACGTTTTCCAAGAGGTTGCGCAGGTCGGCGAGGTTCCACTGTCCGGAACCCAGCTCGTAAATCAGCGTCCCTGTCGTCTGCTTGGCGGCAGTTTTGAAGGTCCGATAGAACGCGTGGTTGGCCGAAATGACGTGCAGTGAATCGTCGAGAATGACGAGGGGCTCGCGCACGGTTTCGACGATGCTTTCGGAAAGGGAGCGCGCCTCGAGGCCTCTCTTTTCTTCGATCTGCTTAAGCTCGTCGATACTGACGAAAGTGAGCACGAGGCCCTCGATCACGTTTTCCACCGTGCGGTAGGGCATGATCCGCATCAGGTACCAGCTGCCGCCCGTTGTTTCGACTTCTCTTTCTTTATAAACCAGTGTGCGGAGCACTTCGCGGCAGGAGGCGGCCAGATCATCGACCTTCAAACTTGACGCCAGGTCGGCGATGGGACGGCCGATGTCGGTCGGGATCAGCTTAACCAGCTTCCTGGCCTCCTGCGTATAGCGCTTGACATTGAGATCGTTGTCGAGAAACACGGTCGCGATGTCGGTACTGTTGAGAAGGTTCTGCATGTCGTTGTTCGCCTGGGACAACTCGTCGACTTTGGACTGCAGCTCGGCGTTCACCGTGGTCAGCTCCTCGTTGAGCGATTGCATTTCCTCCTTGGAGGTTTCGAGTTCTTCGTTGGTGCTCTGAAGTTCTTCGTTGGTGGACTGGAGTTCTTCGTTGGTTGATTTCAGCTCTTCGTTGGAAGTTTCCCACTCCTCGACGGTGCTCTGGAGCGATTCCCTGGTATACTGAAGCTCCCGCTCGAGCTGGTCGAGGCGCTCGTTTTCCCCGGCCCCGGCGGGTTTCCTTTTCCGGGCGGCACGCGGTTTGGAAACTGCGGCAGGCACGGGCCGGAAGGTCACGAGGAAAAGACCGCGGGCGGCTTCGGGATCCTGGATCCTGGAGACGGTCAGATTGATCTTCGTGAATTCGTTGCCGCTTTTGACGCGCACGTTTTCGCGCGTGACTTCATCAGCGGTGGTGCCGGCCTCGCGCAGGGCGGATGCCAGTTCGATATGGAGGCCTTCGCGGGCCATTTCGAGCACGTTGTTGCGCGGCTGGCCGGTGGCGGGTTCCAGGTAAGAGCCGGTCCGTCCGTGGATGTAAACGATGTCTCCGCGGGAGTCGACGACGACACCGGGCGGGGCGAACCGGCCGAGCAAGAGGCGCTCGATCACGTGGGAGAGACGCCGTGCCACGATCGGCGGCGGAGCAAGAGCGGCCGCGGTTTCATCTTCCCGGGCGGAGACCGGTTGGGCCGGGATTTCCGGCAGGGCATGGATTGCGGCGGGGTTCTCTTTGCGACGGAAAATTTTCCAGCGTTTGTGTACGGTTTCGAAGAGGTCGTCGAACACGCCGGTGGTTTCCGAAGGGCCCAGAAAGAGAAGGCCGCCGGGTTTGAGCGCATAATGAAAGATCGGCAGCAGTTTTTTTTGAAGATCGGTGTTCAGGTAAATCAGGAGATTGCGGCAACAGATCATGTCCAGCTTCGTGAAGGGCGGGTCCTTGATGACGTTTTGAGGAGCGAAAATTGTCATTTCGCGAATCTCGTTGCGAATGCGGTAGGCGCCTTCGTCGCGCACGAAATAGCGTTTCAGCCTTTCGGGGGAGACGTCGCTGGCGATGCCGTCCGGGAACTGGCCCCCGCGCGCGAGATCGACTGCCTCGGCATCCAGATCGGTCCCGAATATCTGGACGTCGAGGTGCCGCTTGGCGCGGTCCATGCACTCGCGCAACACGATGGCGGCACTGAAGGCTTCCTCGCCGGTGGCGCAGCCGGGCACCCAGGCGCGAAAAGTGTAGTCTTCCGGCCGGGATCTCAAGAGTCCCTCCAGGGGCTCGCCGGCCAGCGCCTCCCATGCTTCCGGGTCGCGGAAAAAATTGGTGACGCTGATCAAGAGTTCCTTGAAGAGAAAATCGATCTCGTGGGGATTCTCCTGGAGGTATCGCACGTATTGGTCGGGCTTGCTGATCTGGTGGACATTCATACGCCGCTCGATCCGCCGGCGCAGCGTCGTGCTTTTGTAAGCGGAGAAATCGTTTCCGGTGCGGCTGCGCAGCAGCACGAAGATCTTCTGCATCGGCTCTTCGGGAACCGCCGGGGTTTCCGCGGCGACCGCGGCCGCTTGCAAATACGGCCCCCGGGCGTAGGCAACCAGATGTTTGGACATGGCGTCCGGGGGAAGCACGTAATCGGCGAGGCCTGTGGCGATGGCGCTGCTGGGCATCCCGGCGTACTTGGCGGATTGCGGCTCCTGCACCATGGCCATGCCGGACGCGCCCTTGATCGCTTTCAGCCCCAGCGTTCCGTCGGTGCCCGTCCCGGAGAGCACGATGCCGATGGCCTTTTCCTGCTGATCCTCGGCGAGAGAGCGAAAGAAGTAATCGATCGGCAGCCTGGGGGATTCTTCCTTGTCCGCCTCCATCCGGTGAAGCGTGCCGTGCAAGATTGCGAGGTGCCCTCCGGATGGACCGACGTAGACGTGATTGGGTTGAAGCCTGGTTCCGTCCTCGGCTGCGGTCACCGGCATGTCGGTTTCCTTGTCCAGCAATTCGGGGAGGAGACTGGTGTGCCCGGGATGCTGATGGGTAACCACAACGAAGGCCATTCCCGAGTCCACCGGCATGTGGTTGAAAAGCTCCTCCATCGCTTCAAGACCACCGGCGGAGGCGCCGACTGCAACGACCGGAAATCCCCCGCCGTGCGAGGGCGGTATCGGCGCTTTGCCGGCGGATTTACGGGGGGCGTGCGCCCTGGTCTTGCTCCCGGTTATTCCCTTCGTCTTCGCCTTGGGTTTACTTGCCGTACTCCGCTTCGTGGCCGTCTTTTTCTTGTCCGCGGGGGCACGGGCGCCTGTTTTCCGGGACGCCCGGGTCCCTGCGGAGTCGCTTTTGCCTGTCGATTTCCTGTTAGCCACGGTGCAAATGGGCATGTTGCTGCCTGGGAGAAGGATGCACGGATCGAGGCGCCAAGGGCAAGCCATAGCGTGGCTGTGCGCCGAGGTTCAGCGTGGGTGGGGTGCCGCCCGGGCCGGGGACGGACAGGCGAGTATAGGAAGAATTCGTACGCCGTTTTACGCGGATCGCAGCCCCGTAATTCGTGTGTGCCGGGAATCGCATGGAATCGCAGGTTGCCCCAGGCTGAGGGAAGCTCCTGGTTCGGGCGCCCAAGCCCGAAACAGGGGAAGAAAATTTGAAGGAGACAATCGATCCCATGAAAATAAAAACAAGATTCACATGCATCGCCGGGCTCTCTGCCATCGTCGTGGTTTCCGTTTTTGCGGCGGCCTGCAAAAAGAAACCCGCGGAAGAATCGCCGGCCCCGGCGGTTGAAGAGGTGAAACCCGCCGCGAGCGCCGAAGAGCCGCCGGTGGAGAAATCAACACCCTGCTAGGTTCGATGAGCTGCGCATATCGAAAGGAGGCCAATGACACAGCGCCTTCTCATTTGGCTGCCGGTCTGCCTCCTGGTAACCGCAGTGTTTCTTGTGGCGACTTTCCCGATAGACAAGGCGGGAAGTCCGCTATTTGCGCTTGAGAACGAAGCCCGGGTGCCCCAATGATGAAGATACTCACTGTTTGAGGGTTGCAAGAAAGCGCATTCGGCTTTGGCATTGCTCTTGCCCTGTGCATAACTAAACCTTTCTATGAAGACTGCAGTTGAAAAACGAATGAAACGGATCCTCATCGTCGATGATCATCCCGTCGTGCGGGAAGGGATGGCGCGGCTTTTGGAAGACGAGCCGGGCATCGAAATTTGCGGCAGTTCCGGGACGGTCAGAGATGCTCTGGATCTCGTGGCGAAATTGAAACCGGACCTCGTGCTGGCGGACATGACCCTCCCTGACCGGAGCGGGCTCGAGTTGATCAAGGATCTCAAGGTCCTGGACCCCGGCATTCCGGTCCTCGTGATTTCGATGCATGACGAGAAGCTCTACGCGGAGCGTGTGCTGCGGGCCGGGGGGCGGGGTTACGTCATGAAGGAGACCGCTTCCGATCACCTCATGGAGGCGATCCAGCGGGTGCTTCGGGGAGAGATTTACCTGAGCACGGACGCGTCTCAACAGCTGGCCGAAGCCTTCGCAGGACCCCGGAAGGGTCGTTCGGAATCGCGGATCGCACGGCTCACCGATCGCGAGTTCGAGGTATTCCAATTGATCGGGCTCGGAAAGAGCACGCGGGTTTTGGCCGAGCGGCTTCACATCAGTCCGCGCACGGTCGACGCGCACCGTGCGCATATCAAAGAAAAGCTCGGGCTCAAGGACGGGAACGGGCTCGTGCGGTTCGCGGTGCGTTGGGTGGAGAGCGGCGACGGAGAGCACGCTTGAGCGGATTCGATAATCCGATTCCTCGCGGGGAGGCGCGAGATACATTGCGGTCGTTTTTTCCTTTGGATTTCTAGAGGGAGTCATTCGCGAGATGTGG
This sequence comes from Verrucomicrobiales bacterium, assembly GCA_024638765.1. Classification (GTDB taxonomy): domain Bacteria; phylum Verrucomicrobiota; class Verrucomicrobiia; order Verrucomicrobiales; family DEV007; genus JAHEJT01. Next base: position 5,488 of record JAHEJT010000140.1, on the reverse strand, counting down.
GCGTGTGGGCGGCTCCTCATTTCGGGAGCGCGCCGAGGCTCACTGAGGCGTTTTTGCGGGAGGGCGCCTGTGGGCTGTCCGGCCGGGTACGAATTTTCCGTACGCGGAAACTGTAGAATTCTTTAGTCCTGTTGCGGGTCCACTACGACTTCACGGAAATGGATTACCTGCTTAAGATCAAAGCCGTCCCTGTGCTCTGGTTTGCTTATCGAGGCACCACCCTCTCACGGGGGGGCGATGCTGGCCCAAATGAATAAAATCGTTATCTTCACCGACGGGGCGACGCTGGAACTGGTCCGCCAGGCTGACGATGCGACAGATCCCCACGAGTCCCCGAGCTTACTCAGTGGCAGGGACCGGTTTCACCCATGTGAAAGCGGGCGGGAGCAGTCTCAGGTGGACAAGGATGAAAGCGCCGGAGAACGTCTGGATTTCGCCGAGTTGAAAGATTCCGCTTCCGGCCGGCGATCCTCGGCCCGAAAGCTGGCGGATCGTATCACTGAAATCCTCCGCCAAGAAAACGTCGAATGCTGGCACCTGGTTGCGCCGCCGCAGGTCAAGAAGCTGCTCACCGATCTTCTCGATGACGATATGCGGCGGAGCCTGAGGCGGATAGGCTTCGGGGACCTGGTCGCGGCGGCGGACGGCGCCCCGGATCGCTCTCATTCTCCGACGTGGTAACGCGCAGTTGAACCCCAGTGATACGAGTAAACTCAAGGAAGAAGAAGAGGTGACCCGTGCGACCCGACAGATTTGATCATTCTCATAATGCTGATACTGCCATCATAACTCCCGTCGTCTCCGGTTCCGGCTTTCTGAATGCGTTGGGGGATGCATTCAGCCCGGAGCCGGGACGGCGGGCTCGGTGGTTGTCAGTCGTCCGGCGCAGGCGCGTCTCCCGCGGGGAAGGGCTTCACCAAAGCCGGGCGTTTGTAATTGTTCGTACGACATTTCCGTACCGCCGCCTGCCGGACAGCGCAGCCACCATTGTGGGGTGGCTACGGATTCACAGGCTTGAGCAGTTCCTGTAGTTTGATGTCTCACTTCCTGAACAGAAATGACGCACCCCAGCCTTACCAAACCCATGAAACGACACCATGATTATATGCCATCCTGGATCATGCCGACTGTCTTCGATGCCTTGGAGAGTTCGGCGCTGTTTCAGACCTGTCAGAACGTATTCTCGGAGGCGACCGGCTTGGATTTGATTCTCCAGCCTGCAGATGGGCCCCTGGGACATGCGCCGGGGAAAAACGGGTTCTCGGCCTCTAGGGGCCCAGGTGAGCGGCCTGCAGCGGCTCCGATTCGATGCGGAAACGTGACGGTGGCGGTGCTGGAAGCGGAGTGCCCGGACGGGAGCGACCATGTTGAGGATCTGCTCACCGCATTAAGGACCCCGCTTTCGAGATACGCCTGTGAAGTCGCCGCCAGGGAAGTGGATTCCGGAGGGGGAAGTGGGCGGACCGAGTGTCCCGAGTGGGTCCCGCATCTCCTCTCAGGGAACCCTCCGGCGAACTGACGCGTGTATAGGCCAATTTGCGAACCAGATCGCGACATTCACAAGTCCGATCCATGATTGCAACCGATGCGCATTCGATGAAAAAGGTGGTCATCATTACCGATGGTGAAGACCTGCAGGCGTTCCGGTTGATGAGTCATGGAGGCGATCACGGACTCGACTTTCGCTCCGAGGAAATACTGGGCGCTTTCCACGGCTCAAAACGCCGTTCCTCGACGCTGCTCCGGCGCGCCGTTTTCGGGGAGGGCGAATTTGAAGACGGGAGGGCGTGGAAAGACGGTGGCCCGGCCAGGAATAAGCGCACCCGCCACTCCGATGCTGCGGGTAAGACCCGAGTGCGTTTCATTGCGCGGCGCATCGAGCGAATCGTGCGCATTGAAGAGCCCGATCTCTGGAACCTGGTGACTCCTCCCGACCTTGCGGACGAAGTCCGGGAAGCCCTGTCAATGGAAGTGAAGGAAAGGCTCACTTGCGTCCGTATGTCCGACCTGATCAGGATTACTGTCGACGAAGTGGAAGATCGTTTTCATTCCATGGGAGCGGGCCATTCATGACAAATTCAATCGAAACTTCGATGCGCGGTTCATTCGCATCAAGCCTTCCGGCATGAAACTCTATCTCGCAGACAGTGATCGAGAGCTTGTCGAAAGCTGGCAGCATTGCTTCGCCGAATATTTGGATGTCAATATTGAACGGGCGGAAGTTCTCAGCGTCGCGAAAGGATGTGTCGTCCTCCCGGTGGATGACCGCGGAGTGCTTCTCCCGGAAACACTTTCCCGCTGGGTCGATTATTTCGGCTCCCGGATTGAACCCATGATTCGGGAAGTGGTTTCAGGCCGCGCAGGCGCCAACTTGGCGGTAGGGGCGGGTGTCGTGATTGCGACCGGAGACGTCCGGATCCCGCACATCATCGTGGTTTCCGTGATAGACTTGCGGCACCGTTTCAGATCGGAAAATGTCTACCACGCCATGCGCGCAGTGCTCCGGTTGGCCGAACGGAAGCCGGAGTTGGCGGAAGCCCTTTATTGTGCGGGTCTTGGTGCCGAAGTCGGTAAGGTTCCGCTCAAATCGGTGGCGGAGCAAATGGCCCGAGCCTATGCAAGTTGGCGGGACGGCGTCCCACGAACCGGCGCCGTTTATCAAATGCGGATGTAATCGGCGCGTGGTTACCCCTGAAATCCGCGTCGGATTCGGCAGCACGAGCCGCTAAGAAGCGCCGGATGACTGTCCAGAGCCGCGCCTGGGGCACGGCGGAGACTCGCCCGGGGGCACTCTTGGGGGGAACTCAGCGAGGAATCCGCAGGCGGGGGCGATGGTGCCGGCCTCGGCGGCCGTGGGCTTAAGACACCTCCGCGATCTTTTCCTCCACCGCCGGCAGGGTGAATCGGAAAGTAGCACCCTTGCCGGGTTCCGACTCCACGGAAATCTGTCCTCCGAACCGTTCGATAATTTTCTGGCAGAGAGCCAGGCCGATGCCGGTGCCGGGATAAGTTACGTGAGAGTGCAATCGTTGGAAAATCAGAAAGACGCGTCTCGCCTGGGTCGGATCGATTCCCATGCCGTTGTCCTTGAAGGAAAAGAGCCACTGACCGTCCTGGCGTTCCGCTGATATCCGGATTACGGGCGGCGCTTCTCCACAGAACTTGATGGCGTTTTCGAGAAGATTTTGAAAAACCTGGATCAGCTGGGTCGGGTCCGCGTTGACGACCGGAAGCGGGTCGTGAGTGATCTGGGCGCCCGATTCCTCGATGGCGATCTTCAGATTTTGGAGCACCGCTTCGATGGTCTTTTCAGTGTTCACCGGAGCAGGAGTTTTTCCGCGGGTCCCGACACGTGAGTAAGTGAGGAGGTCCTTGATCAGTTGCTGCATTCTCTGTGCTCCGTCGACGGCGAAGTCGATGAACTCTCCGGCTTCGGGATCAAGCTTGCCTTTGTAGCGTTCCGCCAGCAGACGGACATAACTGTCGACCATACGCAGAGGTTCCTGGAGATCGTGGGAAGCGATGTAGGCGAACTGTTCCAATTCCTTATTGCTCTGCTCCAGGGCCCTGGCGTGTTCTTCGAGTTCCCGTCGTGTCTGTTTGAGCAGGGTGATATCCTGGATGGTGGTAAGAATTCCGCTGACGGCGCCGGCGTCATCGAACTGGAGGCGATCTTCGATGAGGACGGGGACGGTGGATCCGTCTTTGCGGCGATAGATGCGTTCCAGGTTGCTGGACGGCGGGCGCCGTCCCCGGAGTTTTTCCTCGACCGCCTCGCGCACCTGATCTGGATCTTCGGCGAACTCCCAGATTGGGCGGCCGAGCATTTCGTTTGTTTCGTAGCCGAGTATCTGAAGTTCGGTGCGGTTCACCCTGGCGATGCGCCCTTCCGTATCCAGTTGGTGATATCCGACGGGCGCAAAGTCGAAGAGCTCCTGATAGCGGGCCTCGCTGTCCCGGACAGCTTCCGCGACGGCGGCTTGGGCGGCGAGGCGTTTCGCTTCGCGTTCCGCTTGCACCATGGCGGTGACATCCTGGAGAAGGACGACCGTCCCCGATTCAGGCGCCGGCGAGGAGTCCCCGGGGGAACCCTGGAGTGCGCTGGCGGTGATTTGGAGAAATTGTTCCGGTTCTTGATGCAGTTGGAAGCGGGCCGGGGCGGGCGATGGGGGCACGATTGCGCTCTCCCGGATGAGTTTTTTCAAGCCGGCCACTTCCTTTGGCGGAAAGAATTCGCAGAGCCGGGACTGCAGGAGGGACTCGCGGCTGGGAGCGAGCAAGGCGTCGGCGGCATGATTGGAGGCGATGATGAGGCCCTCCGAATCGAGCGCCACCATACCGATGGGGGCGTAAGCGAAGAAGTGCTCCAGGTAAGTTGCGCGCCGCGGCTGGGGAGGGGCCTGGGTCGTGAGGCGTTGCCGCGAGGCGGCGACTTGTGCGAGGTGGCGTCTTCTCTGGCGGGTGCCGGTGGCGGCGTCCAGCAGCGGGGCGACGAGTTGATCCGGAGCATGATCCGGAGCCACGGTCTCGCAGCGGACGGCTCCGTTGAGGAAAGGGGCGAAACGAATCTCGTTGCGCAGGGTGTCGTGATCTCCGGGCGTGCCGATGATGGTCACGGCCAGGAGTTTGTCGAGGGCCTGGATGCGTTGCGCCAGGCGGATGGGTTCCGGGGCTCTGGCCCCGACGACGACGAGTTCCATTTCTGCGGGGCGGCGCCGGAGCGACTCGAGCACCTGGGCGGGGCGGTCGAATTCTTCGAGGGATTCCCGGCCCAGTTGTCCGCTCTCGAGAAGTTGTGCGGCGATCTGGCCTTCCACTTGCACTAATGCGATTGAGGCCATGGTTTCACTCCCCAAGAATCGGTAAATCCAGAAGCGCTCTTCCCGCCCAGATTCGCAGGAGTTCGGTCGTCGGCGACATGACGTGGGCGGCCCTGACATCACGCAGGAGTTTTGCGCTTTTGGAGCCCTCGGCATAAGCGATGCCGCCGCAGAGCGTCAGGCATTCGTTGACGATTTCAACGGCGGAGTCGGCGACTTCCGCTTTCGCGAGGCAGAGCAGCGGCAGGGCGTCGCTCCCGGAATTATCACCTGACCGGGCCGCGTGGTAGAGGAGTTGGCGGGCCCTTTCGAGCGCACCCCAGAGGCAGCCGATGCGATGTTGCAAGACGGGCGCTTCGCTGAGGGTCCCGCCGCTGTGACTGTGCCGGCGATGGGTGAGATGCTGGCGGGTTTCCTCGAGCGCGGCCGCCGCCACGCCCAGGTAAGTCCCCGACATGGCCGTAATAAAGTAGGGTCCGACCACATGAAATACGTACCAGATCTGATCTCCCTGGTCTCCAAGCAAATCCTCGCGGGGGACGTGGATTTTATTGAGGTCCACGGTGCGCGAGGAATTGCCGCGCATTCCGATTCCCTGCCATTCCTGACCCCACTCGAGGCCTTCTGTGGCCGCGGGGACGAGGGCGAAGGAGAATTGTCCCATGGGA
>JAHEJT010000139.1:6232-13700 GCA_024638765.1 Verrucomicrobiales bacterium | reverse complement strand
TTCCTGATGTATGTGGCATTTAACGCGCCCCATTATCCGCTGCACGCTCCCGAGGAGGCGGTGCGCAAGTATGATGGAAAGTACGATGCCGGATGGGATCGTTTGCGGGCGCAGCGTCATCGGCGTCAGCTTAAAAGCGGTCTGATACCCGAAAAATGGAAGCTGAGTCCACGGCCCGCGCACATCCCGGCGTGGAAGAGTCTCAGCGCCGAGGAGAAAGAGTGGGAGGCGGACCGCATGGAAGTCTTTGCCGCCATGGTGGACGTGCTCGACCAAAACGTCGGCCGATTGGTGGCATTTCTGAAGGAGCAAAAAATCTTCGACGACACCCTGATTCTCTTTTGTTCGGATAACGGAGCCTGTCCGTTCGAACGGACGCGGGGGCGGTATCTCAAGCCGTGGGACCCGGAGTCTTACTGGACTTACGATGCGAGCTGGGCGCACGTCGGCAATACGCCCTTCCGGCTCTACAAGCAGAACCAGCATGAGGGCGGCATATCCTCGCCGCTGATCGTCCACTGGCCGGAGGGTCTGGAGACGGAACCGGGCGCGATCACGCGTCAGCCCGGGCATCTCATCGATTTCATGGGGACGTTTGTCGACCTGGCGCAGGCGGAGTATCCCGATCGAATTGGAGACCGCGAGATTGATCCATTGCAGGGAAAATCGTTGTTACCGATCTTCCGTGGAGACACGCGGGCAGGACACGAAACCTTGTACTTTCATTTTGGGACGGACCGGGCCTTGCGGCAGGGAAAATGGAAGCTGGTTTCAGCGAAGCTGGGCCGGTGGGAGCTTTACGACCTGGAAAACGACCGCACTGAGTTGAGAGATCTTGCAAGGAAGCAACCCGAGCGGGTGTCGGCCATGGAAGAGGAATGGTTTCGCATTGCCGAAGACGTGGACCGGCTCAAAGGCAAAGCGCTGGCGCCGGCGGGCGAAAAGATCAAGGAGTTGAATTTTCGCAAGGATACGAGTGCGGGGAGCGCGGGGAAGTAGTGATTAGAAGCTATCCCAATTTACATTCTATCGATGATCTCCTCGCGTCCATCGTCTCCAAATCCCTGGATTTCCAATCCCCTCTCCCTTGGGGACTGCTGGCACGAGAGTGCATAATTAAATGCGAAGCGAATTTGCAGAGCCTGCCGGAGGCAGGATAAAGGGTTAGGGTGAGGGGAATTCTTTTTTGGGGATAGCTTCGAGTGATTAGGTAGTCGTCGACTGTCGTCGGCTACCTATAGTCGCTTCTTATTCTCCGAAAATCTCCACGTCTTGTGTCATCCCCAGCGGAGCCTGTGGTGAGCCTGTGGTGAGCCTGTCGAATCCATCGAGGGATTTCACGGTCGCTCCAGGACGTTCTAAAGGCCGGGGAAACAATCGGATACATTCGTAAGCTCACGCTGTAATACACCTTTTTCAGCCCGAGAAAACTGCGGGGTGATGAGAGAGATCCCTCGACTTCGCTCGGGATGACAAAGAGGGAGGGCTCGGGATGACAAAGAGGGAGGGCTCGGGATGACGGGAGGGGTGGGTCGAGTCTGGAGTGGTGAGTCGAGTGGGCGCGCCCTGATGACAACGGCATGTCATTTCGAATAACTAATAACTCCTCTCCCCGTCCCACCAATCATCGAGCGCTTTGCGCAGGGAGGCCGCCTGGGCGGCGTGCCCGTCGTCCGCAATCAGGTTCTGCGCTTCCCCGGGATCGGCGACGACGTCGAACAATGCCGGTTTCGTGAGATACTCGCCCCAGGGCTTATTTCCATGGGCGTGGGGCACGATGAGTTTGTGCCGGCCCCTGCGAATCCACCGGTAAGCGATGTCGCGCTCCGGCTGCCGGAGGCCGGTGGCGTCACCGGGGTAGATTTCCCCGAACACCGCGCGTTCGGGATCCAGCGCAGATCCACCCCGCGCGCTGGGCATGAGATCGATCCCGGGTAAACCGGGGGGAATGTCCACCCCGGTTGCCGAGAGCACCGTGGGCATGAGATCGACGGTATTCACGAGTTCCTCGTGGCGCGCGGGTTTAATCACGCCGTCCCACCGGAGCATCACGGGGGTCCGCAGTCCGTAATCGAAAGGGGCGCGTTTGCTGTTTCGGGTGTGCTGGCCCGCCTTGGTGGGGTGAGTCTGCCAGCCATTGTCCACTGCGAAAACGAAGAGCGTGTTGGCTGCCAGGCCGCGGCTTTCAATGGCCTCCACAACAGCGCCGACGGTGTCGTCAAACTGCGTGATCGCGGCGTAGTAGGGGATGGCAAGTGCATTCAAGCCGGTTTTGTTCCGGTAAATGGAGAAATATTTCTCCGGGGAATCGTGCGGGGTGTGAGGGAGGAAAGGGGCATACCAGATAAAGAAGGGTTGGCTTCTTCCGCAGCTGTCGAGAAAGTCGGTGATCGGTGTCATGGTGTCCCGGCCGATGGCGAGCCCGGCGTCGCCGTTGCCATGGGCCACCACCTCGCCGTTGGGAAGTGTTTTATCTCCAAAGGGGCCGCCCCAAGGTTTGGCCAGAGTCATGCCGTCCGTGAAACCTGCATTGGAAAAATGGCCTTCCCAGTATTTGCCGGTCTGGAGACAGCGATACCCGGTCTGCGCGAGAAGACGCGGGAGGGTGGGGATTTCGCGGATTTGCCCGGCGGCAGCCTCGCGCAGGGCGTCGTAGCGGAGCTTGGTCATCTCCGGCGACTTCGTCAGGGCGGCGAAACCGGGCGGGGGATGATTGAAGTAGATGCCGTGTTGATGGGGGTAGAGACCGGTCAAGAGCGTGACCAGCGACGGCCGGCAGACGCTGGTGGGGACATACCCGTTGACGTAAAGCGCGGATTTCGCGGCGAGCGCATCGAGATGAGGAGTCTCGACCAGTGTGTTCCCCATGAATCCGAAGTCGGTGTAAGTCTGGTCGTCTGAGATAATGTAGACGACGTTCGGGGCCGCTTCCGTGCCGGAGGGCAAGGAAACCGCGAAACACGCGAAATACGCCAAAAAGAGCCGTTTCATGTCCAACTCTCTTAGTCCTACTCGTCCACGTGGTCGCGTTCGAGTTCTTAATCACGGGTTTTTACTACTTTTCAACGGGCGAATGATTTGCGTAAATCTCTGTTCGCACAACACGAAAACAAGGAGGGACAATGGGAGCATTCAAGGAAGCGCATGGCGGGGTTTTGAAGGAGGGATATCTCGGGGACTCCGCCTCGGAAGAGGAGAAGGCCAAGGCGAAGGATTACAAATCCTGGGACCTGGGGCCGCGGCAGCTTTGCGATATTGAGCTGATCCTGGACGGGGCCTTTTCTCCGTTGGAAGGATTCTTGGGGCGCGAGGATTATGAAGCGGTGCTCGCGGAGATGCGGCTGACGTCCGGTTTGCTCTGGCCGATACCGATCACCCTGGACGTCACCGCGGAGTTTGCGGATTCGATCAATGAAGGCGAATGGATCGCCTTGCGCGATCCGGAGGGCGTCATGGTTGCGACCATGGAAGTGGCGGACAAATGGAGTCCGGAAAAGGCGGGGGAAGCCACATCGGTGTTCGGGACCGAGAATCCGGCGCATCCCGGAGTGGATTATCTCTTGAACCAGGCCAACGAGGTTTACCTCGGGGGCAAACTCAAGGGCGTGGAGCCGCCGCTGCATTACGACTTTCGATTGCTGCGGGACACTCCGGCGGAGTTGCGCGGGCGCTTCCGGAAACTTGGGTGGCGTAAAGTGGTGGCATTCCAGACGCGCAATCCCATGCATCGGGCCCACCAGGAATTGACCTTTCGGGCGGCCAAGGAACACGAAGCCAACCTGCTCATCCAGCCCGTCGTGGGAATGACACGGCCCGGGGACATCGATCATTACACGCGGGTGCGCTGTTACGAGCGGATCCTGGAGAAATATCCGGAGCAGACCACGACCTTGAGTCTTCTCAACCTGGCGATGCGCATGGCCGGACCCAGGGAAGCGCTTTGGCATGCAATTATCCGCAAGAACTTCGGATGCACGCATTTTATCGTGGGGCGCGATCATGCGGGGCCGGGCAAGACGCCTGAGGGAGAGCCGTATTACGGGCCTTACGAGGCACAGGAACTTTTCAAGAAGCACGAGGCGGAACTCGACATCACCATGGTGCCTTTCCAGCAGATGGTGTATGTCGAAGATCGCGCCCAGTATTTGCCGGTGGATGAAACCACGCCGGACATGAAGATCAAGACCATCACCGGGACCGAGTTCCGGCGGCGGCTGGCGGAAGGGCTGGAAATGCCCGACTGGTTTTCTTACCCGGAGATCGTCGAAGAATTGCGCAAGATGCATCCGGCCCGGCATCGGCAGGGATTCGTGGTCTTTTTTACAGGGCTTTCCGGGTCCGGCAAGTCGACGATCGCCAACGCGCTCCTCGTGAAGATGCTCGAGAGCGGCGACCGGCGGGTGACGTTGCTGGACGGAGATGTGGTGCGGAAAAATCTCTCCAGCGAGCTCGGCTTTTCCAAGGAACACCGGGATCTGAATATTTTGCGCATCGGATATGTGGCTTCGGAGATTTCCAAGCACAGCGGGGTGGCCATTTGCGCGCCGATCGCGCCTTATACTGCGACGCGCCGCCAAGTCCGCGCGCTGGTGGAGGAAAACGCGGGCTTCATCGAGGTCCACGTGGCCACGCCACTGGAGGTCTGCGAGAAACGGGACCGCAAAGGGCTTTACGCCAAGGCGCGCGCCGGTCTCATCAAGGGGTTCACTGGAATCGACGACCCTTACGAGGCGCCGGAGAACGCGGAGGTCGTCCTTGATACAGAGGCACTCTCGCCGGAACTGGCGGCGCATCGTATCCTGGTGAAGCTGGAGAGCCTGGGGTATATCCGCTGACGCGGAGGGTCGAGGGTCGAGTTTCCGGTTGCTGCCGCGGGAGCAGTCGTTGCTCCCGGGCGGAAGTTTTTTGGGCCGGTCGCCCCAATGGGTTGGCTGCACGGGGCGGTAAGGCGTAAGCGCCCCGCCTGACGTTGGCGGTTTCCGCTTTCAGCAGCGAGGGGAAGGGGCCAAGGGACGGACAGGCCCCGGGGCGCGCTCAGTGGTTATGGGAAAATAATATTTTCACAACCACCAAAAAGTGTGTTATAATTACTAAATTTAAGAGAATTTTCAATTATGAGAAACCCTTTTAAGAAAACTGTCCCCTCCACCCCCCAAACCGGTGATTCCACTGCTGAAATCTTCAGCCTCGACGAGGCAATGGCCTCCGTTTCCGCCGACGCTCCCGATCCCATCGACTCGAAGCTCAGCCGGGAAGCCCGCCAGGGCGCGGCCCAACTCATCGGCTCCGTCCGCGAGATCCTCGTGGGCGAGCACATTCGCTCCATGGACGGCCGCTTCTTCGCGCTGCAATCCGCATTGGAGGAGCATTATTCCCAGCTGGTCACGAGCCTTACCTCAGAGCTGCGCGATGTGGAAATCTCCACCGGGGCCAGGCTCGATGAACTGGAAGACGGTCTCAGCGTCCACCGCGACGAATTGCAGGCCCAGGACGAAAAAGTGCTCTCCGAAATCGAGGTCAGTAATACGCGGTCGATTGCCCTTGAAGAGAAACTCGCGTCGGCTATTAGCGCGTCGGAAAACGAAGATAATCGCATTGGAACTGCGCTGGCCGAAGGGCTGGAGCATCTCCAAGCAATGGAATCGCGTTTACAGGAAAAAACCAACCTTCTTGATCAACAGCAGGCAGAGGCGCAGCAAGCGATCGCCGCGAACACCGCCCGCATGGTAGAACTCGAAGACCAAGTGGTCGCGGTGGTTGAAAGCCTCCACCAACACGACGCCAAAATTCTTGAAAATCTCCAGGCATTGAGCGCACGTGTCGATGAGATCGAAGAAGATGTCGGCGGCCAACTGGATAAATTGCGTCACCGCGAAGTGGAGGCGCGAAACGATCTCACTGCCGCTGCCACGCGGGTAGATGGACTCGAGGCAAATGCCGAATCTCTGAACGAAGGAATGCGCGATCAGATGCGTCAGATAACCGAGTATTTCACGCGCCAGGTGGGCGAACTGGGCCGCGAGATCATCCGCCAGAAAGAGGAAGTTGCCTCCCAGATGGTGACCCGCTCCGATCTTTCCCGCCTGCGTGCCGCCACTCCGGCTCCGTCCCCGGCGCCCAAGCCGGTCTCCACGCCGGCTTCCAATGGCGGCAAGGGCACCAATAGCGGCAACGGCGTCGCGCGTCCGCAAAGACCCGTAAAGACACAGCCGCGCGAAATTGCCGCTCCCAGCGCAACTGTCGCCGCACCCAGGAACGAAGTAACTCCGAGCGCCGATTCCGAAGTCAAAGTGACTCTCGGAGATTTCGCTCCCTTCCCTCGCGTGGATCTCGGTCCGAAGGGGTGAGGGCATAATGCTCCTGCGCGAAAGTAGCCCCGGCAGGGAAAGTAGCCCCGGCACTCCGTGACGGGGTTTATGTAAAGATAGCCCGCCGCGGAGCGTCGGGCCTACATGGAAGTAGCCCCGGCACTCCGTGACGGGGTTTGCGGAAGAAGAGCCCGCCGCGGAGCGTCGGGCCTACATGGAAGTAGCCCCGGCACTCCGTGACGGGGTTTGGGGAAGAGAAGAGCCCGCCGCGGAGCGTCGGGCCTACTTATCCTCCCCGCACCGGCGGTAATAGTATTCGTCCTCTTTCAACCCGGCCTTTTTCGGGTTCTCAGCGATGTAACGGCGGAAGCGCTCGAAGTGCTGCTCGTCACGAACCAGGTGATCAAAGCTCTCCCTTTGCCAGAATTCCCCTTTTTCACCTAGTGCGTCGTTTATTCCTGATGCCGAATAGTGCTTCCATGAATAGCACTGCTTTTTCAACCGGGCCTCAGGGAAGAGGCAAACCAGGAGATGCGCATGATTCGGCATAATAATAAAGTCTCCGAGATGATACCGTTCTCCGTCAAAGTGCAACAACGTCGAAGCGACTATTCGGGCGAGATCGGGCTTTCTCAACACACAGCGTCCATGACAGTCGTCCAAGTATGATTCCAGTTTCCCTGAGAATTCCTCATGAAACCGAGCTTGCGCCCGCCGTGGCAATTTCTCGAAGAATCGATGCCAATCCTTGTCATTCGGATCTATGCCTTGGGTGCGAAGCCAGTCATCACGTTCGTTCTGCCACTGCGTCACGACCGACACGGGTAGAGAATCGGCCGTGCGAAAGGTAACGAAGTACGTTGCTCCGGCTTGATCCCAGTGTGGAAGTCTCCCGTAGGAAACTGATACCTCACCATCCGGGTCAAAGAAGCGAAATTTCTTGGGGGGAAGCATGCAAACTAGATTGCTCCCTGGTGTGGGCCGAATCAATGAAAACGGTTATGGCCGTTCCACGATTCGGAGTCGTAAAAAAGCCGCCCCGGCGTGGAAATTAAAGTAGCCCCGGCGCGGAAAGTAGCCCCGGCACTCCGTGACGGGGTTTGCTTGGAAGAGAAGAGCCCGCCGCGGAGCGTCGGGCCTACATGGAAGCAGCCCCGGCA
>JAHEJT010000139.1:3834-6132 GCA_024638765.1 Verrucomicrobiales bacterium | reverse complement strand
AGCCCCGGCAGGGAAAGTAGCCCCGGCACTCCGTGACGGGGTTTATGTAAAGATAGCCCGCCGCGGAGCGTCGGGCCTACATGGAAGCAGCCCCGACAGGGAAAGTAGCCCCGGCACTCCGTGACGGGGTTTATGTAAAGATAGCCCGCCGCGGAGCGTCGGGCCTACACGGAAGTAGCCCCGGCACTCCGTGACGGGGTTTGCAGAAGAAGAGCCCGCCGCGCCGCCTTCGCCAAGGCTTCGTCGTGCCAGGGGAGCGTCGGGCCTACTGGCGTCCGGCCCACGATGGCCAATTGACGCGCATGTCGGTCGCATGCAAAACTCGGTCAACCTTTCCATGAAGCCGTTTTGCCTCCTGATCCTGGTCTTCACGCTGAGCGCAGCGCTTTCGCCAGCTCGCTCGGCCGATTCCGGCAAGAAAAACATCCTCTTTATCGCGGTCGACGATCTCGCCGGCACGCTCGGCTGTTACGGCGATCCCATTGCCAAGACCCCCCACATCGACCGGCTCGCGGCGAGCGGGGTCCGGTTCGATCGCGCTTACAACCAGCTCCCTCTCTGCAATCCCACGCGCGCATCCGTGATGACCGGGCTACGCCCGGACCAGATCAAGGTTTACGATCTCGACCGCCACTTCCGTGACGAGGTGCCGGATGTGGTGACGCTCTCGCAGCGATTCATGCAGGCCGGCTGGACCGCGGCGCGCGTCGGCAAGATTTATCATTACAACGTCCCGGCCAGTATCGGCACCGATGGCTTCGATGATCCGCCCTCGTGGCAGCAGACGGTCAACCCGAAGGGGCGCGACAAAGACGAGGAGCATCTCATTTTCAATGCGGAACCGCATCGCAAGATCAGCGCGGCCCTGAGTTGGCTGGCGGCCGACGGCGAAGACGAGGAACAGACCGATGGCATGATCGCGACCGCTGCGATCGAGTTGATGGAGGATGCTTCGACAGGCTCAGCACAAGAAAAACCCTTTTTCCTGGCGGCCGGCTTTTTCCGGCCGCACACCCCGTACGTGGCCCCGAAGAAGTATTTCGATCTGTATCCCCTCGAGGAGATGCGCCTGCCTTACGCGCCCTCCGACGATCGCGAGGATATTCCCACCGCGGCGTTTGCGCACAATTGTCCAGTGCCGCATTACGGGCTCGACGCGTTGACCTGTCGCAAGGCCATGCAGGCGTATTATGCCTGCGTATCTTTCGTCGATGCCCAGGTGGGCCGATTGCTCGACGCCTTGGAGCGTCTCGGGCTCGCGGAAAAAACCATTGTCGTGTTTTGGAGCGATCACGGGTATCACCTCGGCGAGCATAACGGCGTCTGGCAGAAGCGGACGCTGTTCGAGGAATCGGCGGGCGCGCCGTTGATTATCCGGGCGCCGGGTGCAAGGGGGAACGGCCAGGCCTGCCGGCGGGTGGTGGAGTTTGTCGATATTTATCCCACGCTCGTCGATGCGGCGGGATTGGAAGTGCCCGATGGACTGGCGGGCCGCAGTTTGCGGCCGTTGCTGGAAGATCCGCTGCGGGAGTGGGACGGACACGCCATCACCCAGATCCTGCGGCCGGCCGATGAGCGGCTGGAAAACCCGGTGATGGGGTGCAGCATTCGGACGGAGCGCTGGCGGTATACCGAATGGGCGGTAGGGGAGGCGGGGATCGAGCTTTACGATCACGCGGGCGATCCGAGTGAATTTCGCAACCTGGCGATCGATCCGGATCCCGAGGCGCGGAAAGTGATCGAGAGATTGCGATTGCTGCTGCGTGCCAAGGCCAGCGGGAAAGTGCCCGTAACGCCTTTCAATCCGCCGCGGTTGTGAAAGTAGAGTAGCCCCGGCACTCCGTGACGGGGTTTGCTTGGAAGAGCCCGCCGCGGTTGTGAGCCGGCTTCGCCGGCGAAGATGGAAGATGGAAGATGGAAGATGGAAGATGGAAGATGGAAGATGGAAGAATTGACCGTCTTCCCAAATCTTGAATCTTCCATCTTTAATTTTCAATCCGTCATCCGCTTGAGCGAACCGGCCTGTCCCTAAGGGCGTGCGACGTGAAGTAGCCCCGGCAGCTTGTCCCGCCATAGCGGTACGCGACGGCGGATCCGTGACGGGGTTTGCTTGGAAGAGCCCGCCGCGCCGCCTTCGCCAAGGCTTCGTCGTGCCAGGGGAGCGTCGGGCCTACTGGCGTCGGGCCTACTTGCGTCGGGCCTGCTTGCACCTCGGATCAGCGCGGTTACTCCAGCGGATTGACCGGCGTCAGCACGACGCGGTAAAAGCGCTGGATATTGTCGAAGGCGCCGGTGTCG
>JAHEJT010000139.1:0-3734 GCA_024638765.1 Verrucomicrobiales bacterium | reverse complement strand
CGAAGGTGATCTCGGGATCGAGCTTGGTGCCTTCCCCATCGATGAAAACGTCCTCGGTCGGTCCCGCGGTCCGAAAGAAATCGAGCCCGAAAAGATAGTCGCCCAGTGCGCCGGAGGTGAGCTCGTAAACCACGATCAGGGACAGGGTGTAAGGCACCTGTGGTCTTGCAAAGATATCGATGGTCCCCTTGGCGCCGAGGACATCGGGAGCGGGAACGATCTGGGCGCCGGGACCGCGAGGGCCGTTGAAGTCCAGCTCCGGCGGCACCGCGATGGAATCGACGTTGACATTATCCAGGGAGTTGGGAATGAGGCGCAGCCCGTAACTGCAGAGCGACATTGGGCCTGTGGGATCGTGGGTGATTTCGACCGCGAGGAAGATCGAATTGCCCGGGGTGATGAATTACTCCGGCTGCGAGAAATCGAGCACGGTCGCAGTGCGTGCAGACGTCAGGACGGCGGCGACGCAAATAGCCGCTGTGACCGAGATTGCCGCCGTGACGGACAGCATCAGGGCTGTCGCCGGTCGAGGGAGAAGGGTCATGGTGATACTAACACTAAGGCGCGTTCTTAGCCGTGTCTAAGGCGATTTTTGGCAGCGCCAATGCAAGTAGCGCCGACAAAAGTAGCGCCGGCACTCCGTGACGGCGTTCAGAACATAGCCGCCGCCGCGGAGCGTCGGCGCTACTCAGCAGCGTCCGCGCCGCTACCCTCGCGTCCGCGCAGGCGCCGCGCATGGCGCATCACCGGGAGCAGGCATGCGAGCAGCACCAGCACCGCCGCCCCCGGCTCGGGCACGACGTTCACGGTGGCTTCACCAAAGGTAATCACCGAATCGAGGACTTGCCCGTTGCCGCCGATGAAGATCTGCTCGGTCGGGCCGAGCGTATTGAAAAAATCCAGGCCGAACGTGAAGTTGCCAACCGCATTGATGCGGACGTTGTAGGTCGCGAGGAGCGGGCCCGCATAGTCCACTCCCACCAAGAACTCGATGGTCCCTTTCGCTCCAAGCACCGCGAGATCGGTGTTCGTCTGGGCGGGCGGGCCGAGCACTCCGTTAAAGTTTAAGGCGCTGACGACCTCGATGCTGTCGAGGACCAGCGCCGCTGTCGGATCGGGAAGGAGCCGGGTCCCGAAGCTGAAGAGGTCCATGGCGGGATCCCCGCCTTCGAATTCGATGAGGATTTCCAGGGCGAGGAGGTCACCGACGTCCACGGTGTAATCGACCTGGGAGAACTTCACGACGGCGGCCCGGGAAGGCGCCGCGCCGAAGCCGACGAAGATGAGAATCAAGGCCAGGATGAGGGACTTGGCAGAAGTCATAATACGTGCGTTGTGAGGACAGCACTCCATCCAGTGAAATACACGACAAGAAGTCAAGCCAGTGGTTGGTTAGGATATCCGAAATAATTTGGGGCCGACCGACAGGAGTAGCCCCGGCACTCCCCTGGGGCGACGAAGCCTTGGCGAAGGCGGCGCGACGGGGTTTTAGAAAAAAAGCCCGCCGCGGAAAGTAGCCCCGGCGCTCCGCGACGGGGTTTATTGAAAATTGCCCGCCGCGGAGCGTCGGGCCTACTTGGGCTCGTGGGATTTGAGGGAGACCCGCTGCGCAAAGTAGCCCCCGCGCTCCCCTGGGGCGACGAAGCCTTGGCGAAGGCGGCGCGACGGGCCTACTCAGCACCGCCCACAATGCTTCGAGAATCCTGAATGTCATGGCCTCCGTAACAATTGGGAGGGGTGCAGCATCACGTTATGATAACCAGACTCGTACTGAAATAGATGAGATGTCGTACCGAAATTGGGGCTTTCTCATTGACCGCCATGCTGTGATTTTCGTCTCCTAATGGGATGATGTCCGAGCGGGAGGAGTGGCCCGCGCGGGACAACCCACGGGGGGTGTGGACTGCGCGGAATGGACCGGACCGGTTTCAGTTGGAACCGCTCGAGCCGCGCATTTTACTTTCCGCCGACCCCCTCGCCGAGGTCCTCGCGCCCGAAGAGGAGGACGAGCAGCCGCAGGCGGTCATCGTGGAGCCGCACCGGGAAACCGAAGAAGCTGCCCAGGGCAACTCCAGCCAGATTCTCTACGATCCCGCCGACGTGGTCGACGGGATGTTTGACGGGGTGGCCGAGGGAGGGTCGAGTGACGAGGGAACGGATAGTCAAAACTCTCCCCTCACCCTAACCCTCTCCCCGGGGGAGAGGGGAGTTTCAGAAGCTAGCCTTTCATTGGGAGGCGAAGCGGCCTCAGACTTTGCCAACCCGATTCCAGCCCAGCTGGTGGAAACGCTGACGGCGGCGAATGCCCCGCCCCAGGGGGAGAGTGCCTTACTGTTGGCAGAAGGGCTGGTGCCGGTCACCAGCGTGACGGGGTTGACCCTCAACGGCGGGGCGGCGCAGCGCTCGGTCATTATTTCGCTCGAGATCATGTTCTCGGAGGACGTCTCCACGACGCTCACCGTGGACGATCTCATTCTGCGCAACCTGACCACGGACACGATTGTCGATCCGGCGTCGATGGCGTTTGCCTATGACGGCGGGTCGGACACCGCGACGTGGACCTTTTCCGGACTGCCCGACGGCGTCCTGCCGGACGGCAATTACCTGGTAGCCTTGCAATCGGCAACAGTGGCGGCGGCGCCGGGCGCGGACCCGCTCGACGGCGACGGAGACGGCACGCCGGGGGGCGATTATGTCTCCGATTTTCACATTTACTTCGGGGACGCCGATGGCGATGGGGACGTCGATTTCGTCGACACCTTTTTCCTCGCCCAGACCTATCTCAAACCGGATACCGATCCCGCTTTCAACGGGGCGTTCGACCGGGATCGCGACGGGGATGTCGATAACGCGGATCTTTTCGATTTTTCGGAGAATGCCTTGACCGTGCTTGAACCCGAGGCGGGCGTATTCGCTTCGTTGGCAATCGATTCGGGGGTGGATCCGCTCGACGGGGTCACGGTCGATCCGGCCGTGGGCGGGCGGGTGACCCAGGCCGGGGCGGCGGCCGACGTGATGGCCGAAATCGCGGGCTCGGGGGCGGGCCCTGTTTCGGTGGCGGGCGATCTCGGGCCCGACGGGCGATTCTTCTTCGATGCGGCGCGGCTGGCGGCGCTCAACGGGGGGAGCGCCCTCGAGGACGGGGAGTACTCTCTTAATATAGTGGCCGAGGACGGGGACGGGGCCGTCAGCGATGAATTCGCGGTGGCGTTCACCCTGGACAGGGGGGTGCCGGCGTTCGACAGCGGGTTGCCCACCGGCGCTGCGCCGATCCGGCAGACGTTTGGATCGCTGGTGATCGGGTTCGGCGACGCGATGGCGCCGGGCGCGTTCGATCCGGCGACCTATCAATTGACCATCGTGGGCGGACCCAACGACGGGCAGGTGATCCCGATCGCGTCGGTGAACGCGGTGGGCTCGAGCCTGGCGCAGATAACCTTTGAGGAAGCGCTCCCCGACGAGAGTTATGAATTCGCGATCGTGGACGGCGGGCTCACCGACCTGGCGGGCAACCCGCTGGGCGCGGTGGCGCCGGTCGCGTTCACGGTGTCGGATCCGGCGGGGATTTTTGAGCTGTCGCCCACCAACGGCGAGACCATGGTCAACGTCACCCGCGAAATCGTTGTCCATTTCGACGAGGAAGTGGTCGGGGCCACGGTGACGCCCGACGTGTTCGAAGTGATCGCCAACGGCGCGTCCATCCCGGGCCGGCTGGCGGTGTCGAGCACGGAACG
>JAHEJT010000138.1 GCA_024638765.1 Verrucomicrobiales bacterium | reverse complement strand
CTGCGCAGACGAAAGCCGATCGTCGCAAGCGGCGGCAGGGTCAACTCGAGATGATGCGCCTGCCCCTGCCATCCTCCGTCGCGGCTGTGCAGGCCGCCGTGATTGCCCAGGTTGCCCCCTGCATAAACTTCGGAATCCGTATTGATGACTTCGTCGTAAAATCCCGCCTCCGGCACTCCCAGGCGATACCCAATCCGCGGCACCGGAGTGGCGTTGACCGCGAAAACCATGAGATCGCCGTCCCGGCTGCGGCGCAGGAAAGCAAAACAACTGTTCTCCGCGTCTCCGTGCTCGATCCAGGCGAAACCCGCCCCCTCGTGATCCAAATCGTGCAAGGCCGGTTCTTCCTTATAAATGCGATTCAAATCCCGGACCAGCTTCTGCAGCGCCTGGTGCTCCGGGTACTGAAGCAAATGCCAATCAAGACTGGTCTCGTGATTCCATTCGTGAGTCTGCCCGAACTCGGCGCCCATAAAGAGGAGCTTCTTGCCCGGGTGCACGAACATCCACGCGTAAAACATCTTCAAGTTCGCACACTTCTGCCAGCGATCCCCCGGCATTTTATTCCACAACGATTGCTTACCGTGCACCACCTCGTCATGACTCAAGACCAGGATGAAGTTTTCGTGATAGGCATAAATCATCGAAAAGGTGGCCTCACCATGATGGTATTTCCGGTGCACGGGATCTTCCTGCATGTATTCCAGGAAGTCGTGCATCCAGCCCATGTTCCACTTGAACCCGAATCCCAGCCCGCCGGTGCTCGTCGGCCGCGATACTCCCGTAAACGCGGTCGATTCCTCCGCGAGCATCATGATCCCCGGATACCGGTCGTAACACGCCTCGTTGAGGTGCCGCAGAAATTCAATCGCCTCCAGGTTTTCGCGGCCGCCGTGCTGATTGGGAATCCACTCACCTTCTTTGCGAGAGTAATCCCGGTATATCATCGACGCCACCGCGTCCACTCGCAGCCCATCGATGTGGTACTGGTCCATCCAGAACAAGGCGCTCGCAATTAGAAAATTGGCGACCTCATTGCGGCCGTAATTGAAGATCAATGTGCCCCAGTCGCGGTGCTCGCCTTCCCGTGGGTCCCGGTGCTCATAAAGTTCGGTCCCGTCAAAACGCGCCAGGGCGTGCGAGTCCTTGGGAAAATGCGCCGGCACCCAGTCCAGGATCACTCCGATCCCCCGCTGGTGACAGCAGTCGACGAAATGCCTGAATTCATCCGGGTTTCCAAACCGGCTGGTGGGGGCAAAATAACTCCCGACCTGGTATCCCCACGATCCGTCGTAGGGAAACTCATTAATCGGCATCAACTCGATGTGCGTGAACCCGAGCCGCGCCACGTACTCCACGAGACGCTCCGCCATTTCGCGATACGTCAAGAAACGGTCGCCTTCTTCAGGGACCCGCGCCCAGGATCCAAGGTGCACCTCATATATGCTCACCGGCTCGTGATACAAATCGTTCTTGGCCCGTTTCTTCATCCACTCGCCGTCCTGCCACCGGTATTTCTTAAGATCAAAGGTGATGGAGGCGGTCTGCGTCCCGTGTTGCGAAAAGAACGCCACCGGATCGCTCTTGAGAAACAAAGAGCCGTCCTCGCCGACGATCTCAAATTTGTAATGCGCGCCGTAATCCACCTCCGGCAGAAATATTTCCCAAACCCCCGCCTCCACCCGCTTGCGCATGATGTGCAGCCGGCCGTCCCAGCGATTGAAATCCCCCACCACGCTGACACGCCGGGCATTGGGCGCCCACACCACGAAACTCATCCCCGTGACGTCCCCGTAAGTCTTGCCATGGGCGCCAAACTGCTCGTAAAGCTGCCGATGCCGGCCTTCGGCAAAGTAATGGACATCCTGCTCCCCAAGCACCGTCCCGAAGGAATAGGGATCCGCCTCGCTGATTTCGCGCTTCTCATCCCAGGGCACCCACTTCAACCGGTAATCGAAAATTGCCTTCTCTTCTGCAATGACAGCCTCAAAGAATCCGCCCTCATCGATCCGGTGCGCCTCCCAGCTCTCATCCGGGGCCGACGCCCGCACCACTTGCATCGATTTCGCATAGGGCTGAAACACGCGAACCACCACTCCTCCGCCGCCCTCGATCTCGTGCATCCCCAGGAACGCGAAGGGATTCCCATGATCCGCCGCCACAATCGCTTCCACTTCGTCCGGGTGCGAGAACTTGGATTTGGATGCCCCCTGTTTCTTGCTCTTTTTCTTTGCCTTAAGCGCCATGGTGATACTTCTGAATAAAACCGTTTCTCCGAAGACCCAATCTTTCCGTCCAAACAAGGCCACCCCCTCGCCTCTTCCCCTCGGAGGTCCCTAAAACAGAGCTTCGCGGGAGGAAAGTCAACGGCTTTGTGCCTCGCTACCCCCGGGGCTCGATAAGTGACACCTCCCCCGGTGCACCCGCGGCACCAGCCCAAAATTGTCTCTCCCCGGGATTGCGCCCCCTCTCTCATATAGCGATACTCCTCTCATGAGCCCCCGGTCCCACCGCCGCCGTTGCGGAACCTGGCTCGCGCTCGCCGCCGCCATTCTGACAGGTCACCCCGGTGCCCAGGGGCCTGCCCTCGCCGAAACCGAAACCCCGCCCGACGCCACCGCTCCGGCGGCTCCCACCGATCGCTTGGTGACCCGGAATCTGGCGCTGGGGGATGCCGACCTCGCACAGGTAGAGGAGATGTTGGGCCAAACCCTCTCGCCGCAGGGAAGTTACAAGGTGCTCAAGGTCACCCGCGCGCTCCTGATCACCGATACTCCCGAGAACATCGAGGCGGTCCGAAGTCTGCTTACCGTCCTCTCACAGCCGGCGCCCAACGTCCGCATCGAGGTCGTCTCGCGATCGGTGGACAACGAGACCCTCCGCGGCGGCTCCGTCTCCGGCAAGGCGGTCTTCGATCTCCCGGGCGGCAATCGCGGTGTCGTCAAGAACACGCCCGGGGTCATTCGCATGACACCCAGCGGCCCGAGTTATCCCCCCGGAACGCGCCGGCCCCCGGGTAGCAGCGGCTTCAATATCTCCGGGCCGGGGGGCGCCGTTGACGTCGATCTGATTAACCAGAAACGGACGACCTCGAATCTCGCGAGCCAATTTCTCCTGGTCCGCAGCGGCGGCACCGCCGTCCTCGAGGTCGTCCAGGAAATCCCCATGGTCGATTATTTTCTGCTCTATGGCGTCGAGAGCGGATTCATCGCCCCGGAGGTGCGCTGGGAAAAAGCCGGCACCCAGTTGCTGGTGAAACCCATCGTCAGCGGCGATCTCATCACCCTCGAAGTCACCCCGCGTATTTCCGCTGTCGTCATCGCAAATCCGAAAGTCTTTCGCGAGCGGCCCATCAACCGCCCGCTTACCGGGCGCGAGCAGTACGTCAGTTATACTCAACTCACCACTTCGGTGACGGTGCGTAACGGAGCCACAGTTACAATCGGGGGGTTTTCGAGCGCCAGCGACGAATTCAATCGTCACTTCTTCGGGGGCGGCGCCTCTTCGCTTTCCTCCACCGGCTCCATCACGCTGAAAGCGAGCCTGCAATAGCAGGATTCCTTGGTGTTTCCCCGATCGTGCGCTATCTTCCGGGCGACGCCACGCCGGAGGAAAAGAGACGCCCACAGCGGCGATCAAGGGGGACCGCGCACCGCTCCATGCTTTTTCAGAATCTCAACCGAAGGGCCGAAATCGGGGCCAACAGCTACCTGATCACGCTGGGCGATACTCGCATCGTGCTTGACGCGGGCATGCACCCGAAAGAGACCGGCCACGATGCCCTCCCGGCTTTCGATCGGCTTGAATACGATTCGGTCGACGCCATCATCATCACCCACGCCCATCTCGATCACGTGGGAAGCCTGCCTATCCTGGCCCGGCAACAGCCCTCGGCGCCGATTTATCTTACCGAGCCGACCGGCGACCTCTCCGAAGCCATGTTGCACAATTGCGTCAACGTAATGAAGAGCCAACGCCAGGAACTCGGCGTCACTGAATATCCTCTCTTCACCCACCGGGAACTCGACGCAATTACCCACGGCTGGCAGACGCGGCCCACCCGCAAACCTTTTCCAATCGGCAAAGAATCCGACGGAATCGAGTGCGAATTCTTTGACGCGGGGCACGTGCTCGGCTCCGTCGGCGTCATGCTTCGATACCGGGATCAGCGCGTCTTTTACACCGGAGACGTGAATTTCGAAGATCAGACCCTCTCCAAGGCCGCGAGTTTCCCGGAGGAACACGTCGACACCCTCATCATCGAAACCACCCGCGGCGGCGAAGCGCGGCCCGAAGGATACACACGCGCACAGGAAAGCGCCCGCCTGGCCGCCGCCATTCAGAATACGCTGGGACGCGGGGGCGCGGTCCTCATCCCGGTGTTCGCCATGGGAAAAACTCAGGAGGTCCTCACAATGATCGACGGCTTCAAAAGGGACGAGCGCATCCTCGACGTCCCCGTCTTCATCGGCGGCCTGAGCACCAAGATGACCACTATCTACGATCGACATGCCGGGAACTCGCATCGCCATCATCCCGACTTTCGCATTCTCCGCGACATGGATCTGGTGCTCTCCTCTCGCCCGCGTGGCCGCGACCGGAGGAAAAAAGGCCGCAACGGCGCAGGCCCCCGCGCAAAGAACCGGATCCGCTATATGCCGGGCTCGATTTACGCCCTTTCCAGCGGGATGATGACGGAACACACCCTCTCCAACTCCTTCGCCCGCAATATCCTTCCCGATCCCTGCAACTCCATTCTCTTCGTCGGATACGCCGATCCCGAATCTCCCGCGGGCAAGATCAAGGCCGCGGCCCCGGGGGATTCAATCTCTCTCAATTCCGAGGGCCCAGCTCTGCCGCTCTGTTGCGAAGTGGAAAGCTTCGACTTCAGTGGCCACTCCATCCGTGAGGCTCTCCACGGATACCTCCGGAAGACCGCGCCTAAAAAGGCTCTGCTCGTCCACGGAAACGAGTCTGCCTGCGACTGGTTCCGCTCCGCGGCCGCGGAATCTCTCGCCGGGACCGAAACCCTGGTCCCGCAGCCGGGGGAAAAATTGCACCTCTAGCCGCGCTCGTAAGAGCGTGGTCCGGGGGTCTCCCGCTTCCCACATCGTTCCACCGTCTTCCCCCTTCGCCAAGGCTTCGGCGGGACACGCACGACGGCGGCTACTTCGTCCCTCGACAGATGTAGCCGCGCTCGTAAGAGCGTGGTCCGGGGGACTCCCGCTGACAACATCGTTCCACCATCTTCCGCCGTCGCTCTTCGAGCTATGGCGGGACACGCACGACGGCGGCTACTCTACCCCTTCTCCTCCAGCTTTTTCTCCAGCGCCTTGATGCGCGCATATAGCTGGGGCAGGCGCAAGCGAAGGGCGATTGACTTGCGGGCCTCTCTCGCCGGCCGCGCCGGAAACCACATGTAGGTGTCGTTGCCTTCGAGATTGTCAATAATCCCCGATTTTCCCGCGATAAAGGCGTCGTCGCCAATCTTCATATGAGGAGCAACACCCACGTGCGCGCCGCAGGTGACTCGGGCGCCGAAGTGGACGCTGCCGCCGATACCGCCGATGGCCGCAATCACGGTGTGCTTCCCGATCACGCAGTTGTGACCGATCTGTACGAGATTATCCAACTTGACGCCCTCCTGGATCCAAGTCCGCCCAAATCGCGCCCGGTCGACACAGGAGTTGGCGCCGATCTCCACGTCGTCGTCGATCTGCACGGTCCCCACCTGGGGCACCTTGACGCGTTTGCCGTCGACCATCTCGAATCCAAATCCGTCGGCTCCGATGACGACCCCGCCGTGAAACAAGGCGTGGTTCCCCACCGTGGCGCATCCGTAAATGGTGACATTGGGATGGAGACGGCAATTCTCGCCGAGCACGGCGCCCGCCCCCAGGAAACAACCGGCCCCGATCTGGGTCCCGTCCCCGATCACCGCCCCGTCCTCAATCACGGCGCAGGGCCCGATGCAGACTTTATCCCGGTTGAAGGCGGCCGACTCCGCGATCACCGCGGCGGGATGAATCCCCGGCGTAAATGGCTTTTCCGGAGGGCTGAATTCCTCGACCAGCCGGGTAAACGCGAGGGTGGGATCTGTTACTTCCACCAGGGCCGCCGGCACTTTTTCGGAGTCCTCCCTCGCCAACCCTCCGGCCACGAGCACGGCACCGGCCTCGGTCGCCACCAGGTCATTGTAATACTTCCTGTTGTTGTAAAACGCCACGTCACCGGGCACGGCGTCGGGGAGCGTCGCGAGGCCCGTCAGGATTGTGCCCGCGTCACCACGGACGATCTTCCCGTCCACCAGATCACTGAGCTCGCCTAAGGTAATTTCCACGGATCTCCGGGAACAATAAATGCAAGGAGCGATCCCGGGGCACTGAGAACTCGAGGTCGGGAATCACCCGGACACCGTGCGCGGGGGCACCAGGAACCTCGCATTACTCCGCGGCCGCACCGGCGGGAGCATCCTTGTTCAGCTCCACGATGATTTCGTTGCTGAAATCCACTGCGTCCTTGGAGTGCAGGAGGAAGGGAACCGCGTTCATGCTGAGGCCGGATTTGTCGAAGACAAGGTCGTAAGCCTGGACCTTGGAATGCTCTTCCACGACTGCCTTGATCT
The DNA here is from genome assembly GCA_024638765.1 of Verrucomicrobiales bacterium. Classification (GTDB taxonomy): domain Bacteria; phylum Verrucomicrobiota; class Verrucomicrobiia; order Verrucomicrobiales; family DEV007; genus JAHEJT01. The sequence goes on along the minus strand of JAHEJT010000138.1, from coordinate 7,143 downwards.
CTTCGAGTATTCCTTTACGCATGCGCATCACCTGCTCTTGAAGCATGCGCTCCCGGCGCTGACGAAATTCCGCCATTTCGCGCTCCAGACTCTTCGCCTCGGCTGCGACTTCATTGGCTTCTTTCTTTTTCTCCTCGCGCAGTTGCTCGCTGATCGCTTCGTCATTGATCAGCGCGCTCAATTCCTGGAATTTTTCGATGAGCTGCTTGTACTTGGCGGTGCGCTCGTCCAGTTCTTTCTTCGCCGTGGCTTTGCCCTCGTTGACGGTTTTCTCAGCCTCCTTGGTTTTGAAGTATTCCGAGAAAACGCGTTTCATGTCGACGATGCCGACTTTGAGATCAACTGCCGAAGCAGAAAGAGAAGACAGACCGAGGATGAGGGCGCCCAGAGCGACTGCCTGGATGGTTTTCGGCTTTATCATGATTTTAAGCGTAATAATTGGGACTTAAACGATTCTTAGAGGGCGCCGTCGCGAGATGGCGTGAGGGAAGGTATTATATGAGATTTCCAAATAAATCAACCGTTCAAAATTGGTATCCAATATTGAAGTTGAATTTCCCGTCGGAATCGTTGAATTCGTCGCTCTGGACCGGGATCCCGAAGTCCAGACGAATCGGGCCCACGGGCAGAAAAAGACGCAGCCCCACCCCAAAGTTCGAGTTCGCCTCGCTGGTACTGAAATCGAAGTCGTCCTCGTTTACGAAGCCCCAATCGTAGAAAAGCGCCCCCCGCACTCTCTTGATAAGGGGAAAAGTGTACTCCGCGGTCAGATAGGCTGCAGTCTGCCCTCCCAGGGGCTCCCCAAACTCGTCCTTGGGACCTACTTCGCGGAAATCGAAGCCGCGCAGGTTGTTGGCCCCGCCCAGGAAGACGCGCTCGAAAATCGGAGGCTGATCGCCGCTCAGCTCGTCGACCACTTCAAGATTCCCCTCGATACTGAAGATGGTGTCAAACGGCAGCGAGAAATACTTCACCGCGCCTGTATTCACACCATAAGTGTCGACGTCCCCGCCGAGAAATTCGCCGGAGAGATACGTGCCTGCGTTCAGGCGCATCCCATCACGCGGCAGAAAAACGCTGTCCCGGGTGTCACGCAGAAAGTCGACTCCCAACTTACTCTGAAGGAAATCTCCTTCTTCTGCAGCGATCTCTTCGGACGCGCTGGAAGGAATATCCGAGATTCGAATATCCTGAATCCGGTATTCACCGCGCAGCGAGCTGTATTCACCGAGCGGTTTGCGCAGGCTGATAGCACCACCGTAATTTCTTTGATCGTAATCGTCACTCAGGAAGAAGATGTCGCGGTAAAAGACTTCCCCTCCGAGCGACAGCTTGCGGTCGAGAAACCAGGGCTCGGTCAGGCTCATAATGAAATCACGGCGCTCGGTCCCGAATTTCAATCCTGCGCGGAACTTCTGCCCGCCCCCGGTAAAGCGCGGCCAGTTGCTGACATCGAAATTGCTCTGCGTGACGTCGACGAAACCGACAAGGTTGTCAATGGAGCTGAAGCCGGCGCCGAAGTTGACCGTCCCCGTGGATTTCTCCGCCACTGTGATATCGATGTTCTTGAACCCTTCGGTCCCCGTATCGGTCGGCAGGAACTCGACAGTGGAAAAATACCCGAGATTTTCCAGGACGTTGCGGCTGGCCGCCAGGCGCACCGTGTTGAATTCGTCCCCGGGCGCAACTTTGAGCTCCCTCCGGATCACCTTGTCCTGCGTCTTGGTGTTGCCGTCGATATTGATCTTTTCGATGTAAAACTTTCCGCCCTCGTAAACGTTATAGATCACATTGAGCGTGTCCTGGTCTGCCTGGGTAATCTGCGGCGAAACCCGCGCCTCGGCATAGCCGCGCGAACCGTAATAATCCTTCACGGTCTGGACGTCCTGTTCGACCAGTTCGGCGGAATAGGCCGCGCCGGGCGTCTGTCTCAGCGTCGGCAATAACTCGGCTTCCGAGAAGGCCTGCAGCCCTGCGATACTCACGGAAGCCACGTCGTAACGCATCCCCTCCGCCATCGTGATCACCAGGTCCACTTTCTCGCCGCCAACCCGGACTTTTTCCACGTCGGTAACCCGGGCATTGAGATAACCATGGTTCCGATAATGCGATTCGAGCCGCTCGATGTCGTCTTCCAGAGTGTTGTTATCAATCCGGCCGCTTTTGGTAAATGCAGCCCAAAGACTCTTCTCCTTCAATTCCATCTCGTTGCGCAGTTCTCGCTCCGAGAAGACCGTGTTGCCGCGAAACAAGATGTCGCGCAGGGAAGCTTTTTCGCCCTCATTAATCGTGTAGACCACCCGGGAGTAACCGGTCTGCGCCGCCGCCTTGATGGAATAAAGGACATCAATATCAGGAAACCCTTTCTTCTGATAGAGTTTCTCAATGGCGCGCTGACCATCCTGCACCGCAATTTCATCCACGGTATTTCCCACTTTCAGTTCCACCTCCCGCTGTAATCGGGAGGTTTCAATCTGCGAGTTGCCGAGAAAAACCACTTCGCTTAGAGCCGCGCGCGTCTGCACCACCACGATCACCTTGACCCCGTCACTGCCGGAGGGCTCGGAGAGAATGCGAATGTTCTCCACGTCACCGCTCCCGTAGAGATTCTTGACGTCCTGTTCGATGGCTGCCTGCGAAAAGGCGTCGCCGACCTTGGTGCTCATGTTGGAAAGAATCCGCTCCCGCGCGACGGTAGCCGCCCCCACGTACTGCACTTCAATGGCGCGCACCGTCTTCGGCTCGAGGACATCCTGAGCCGAGAGGGAGAGAGGAAGCATCCACGCTGCAAAAAAAAGAAGAAGCCCGGCCAAAAGGGGCCGGACGGAAAAACCACCTGGGATCCACATCATCGCTGAAAATATACGCTCAAAAACTGCAAATAATAAAGACTCCATAACATAAAAGCGAGGATTTGAGCAGAAAAATCGTTCGGAAATCAAGGGAAGCCCCAAAACTTCCGATTCTCCGTATTTTCCCCGCCCACTTTCATAAAAAAGCCAGATTTACTAGAATTAAGCGGCACTGGTTTGGACCATCTTGGCGAACTAAAATCTTCCAAAAATCCTGTAATAATAGGTTATTTTGATAATCAGCATGCATTAAAGAATTGATTTGCCTGACTTTTCAGGCTATTGAACTAAAGACTTCTTTCTCCGTCTCTCCTGCGGTAATCCTGTCTCCCGTCTATCGTGAGTGACAATTTCTACACGGAAACCACCCGCGCCCCCGAAACCGCGTTCGACGTCTCTCTGCGCCCCCCCGTCTTCAGCGAGTTCTGCGGACAGGAAAAAGTGAAAGAACGGCTCACCCTCATGGTCGAAGCCGCACGCCAGCGCAACGACGTCCTCACCCACATTCTTCTCAATGGTCCTCCCGGCCTCGGCAAGACCACCCTGGCCCACATCATTGCCAACGCAGTCGGCTCAAACATTCACTGCACCAGCGGACCCCAAATAGAAAAAGCCGGCGACCTCGCCGGCATCCTCACAAACCTCAAAAAAGGCGACCTCCTTTTCATCGACGAAATCCACCGCCTCCATCCCACCATCGAGGAATACCTCTATCCGGCCATGGAGGACTTCCGCCTCGATATCATCATCGATCAGGGCCCCAACGCCCGCAGTATCCAGCTCGATCTTCCCCGCTTCACGCTCGTCGGCGCCACCACCCGGGCCGGAATGCTCACCGCACCGCTGCGCTCGCGCTTCGGACTCACCAACCGTCTCGACTATTACTCCTCGGCGGAACTTGAACAAATTCTGATGCGCTCCGCCGGACTCCTCGAAATCGAGGTCCAATCCGGTGGCGCCGACGAAATTGCGACACGTTCCCGCGGCACCCCTCGCGTCGCCAACGCCCTCTTACGCTGGGTGCGCGATTACGCGCAGGTCCGCGCCGATAACATCATCAATCGAGATATCGCGGATCGCGCCCTCGCGATGATCGAAATCGACAATGACGGCCTCGACGAAATGGATCTGCGCATCCTCGAAGCCATGATCTACAAGTTCGACGGCGGCCCCGTCGGACTCGGCTCGCTGGCGGTGGCCGTCAGCGAAGACGAATCCACCATCGAGGAAGTTTACGAACCTTATCTCATCATGCAGGGATACTTCAAGCGCACCCCCCGCGGCCGCGTCGCCATGCCCTTGGCCTATGCCAAGCTGGGTGTGCCCTCCCCCCAGGCTCTGCAAACCGAACTGCTCTGAAAAACCATCCCGTGCCGTGTTGGACGAAATCACACTCCTGATCAAGGCTCTCGGCGAGCCGGAGTATCTTTATCTCGTCCTCGAGCCCGCATTGATTTATGGCACCGCAGTGGGTCTGGTCGTTTTCGGTGTCGCCTACTTTATCAGCGACGTCAAAGCCCAGATGCTCGGACTCGCCATTCTCATCGTCTCCGCGGCCATGGTTTTTCCTTACCTTGAGTTCCGCGGTAAAGCCGAATCGAGGATCAGCAAAGTCTACAAAATCGAAAGCCCCTCGACGGTAAAAGCTTTCAAAGCGCACACCGAAGCCGTCAAAGACGCGCGCTGGACTTACATCACCTTGGCCGGTCTCGCCGCCGTGGTGCTTCTCATGGGACCACGCAGTAACCGCTTCAGCCGCTGGCTCTCCCTCTTTACGGCTTTCGCCGCCGTGGGGGTCGTCATGGTTTCCCTCAATTTCCATTTCAAGGAATCGCAACTCTCCCACCCGAACCTGCTCGGCATCCAACCCAAGGTCGCCGCCACCGACCCCGAGCTCTAACCTACTTGGGCAGAATTAAGGGCCCTCGCTCTCTTCCCGCCGCCGGCCGGCATCGCCGGGCGAATCCACCAAGGCCGCTTTTCGTTCTCGGCCCCCTTGATCTGCCCGCCCTCCAGCGTTAATGGTTGTCTCCGGAGCTCTCCGCTCCTTCCGCCATCACCCTCCGCGCCAAAGCAGACAAGCCGCCGCGCCCTTCCCCATCTTCCATCTTCCATCTTCAAAATGCTTCGCTTTCTCTTCACCGTCGCCCTCTCCGCCTTCCTCACCGCGGGCTTCCTCGTCTTCAATCCCTCCGACCACGCGCACGATCTGCTGGAAAGGCTCGATCTCCTCGATACCCTGCGCGATTCCTACGCCATCGTGCCACCGCCTCCGCCCCAACCCGTCAATCCGTATGCCGCCCGCTTCTCTCCCGCAGATGCAGCGAATCGGAAGGATCAGGAAGACCATCTCAGCCGCACCATCCGATTGCTCGAGGAGGAAAACCAGGCGCTCGTCGAAAGACAGAAAACCTACAGCGCCCGGCGTGGCGTCAGCGACATTCCCAGCGGCGATGCCCGGGCCATCCAACGCCAGATCGATGCAAACAAAGCCCGCATCCTCGACCTCAAACAACAACAAAACAAACTCTGAGCCCGCTCTCTCCCGATTTGCGATTTGCGATTTCCGATTTCCGATTTCCGATTAACGTTTAACGTTTAACTCTCAATCGCCACTCCCCCTAACATTTCCATCGCCGCCCCCGCCACCTCGTCGACCTCCACCGATTCCATGCAACGGAAATCGATGGGGCACTCCCGCAAAAAACAGGGGCTGCATTCCACGTGATGCCGCACAATCCGGTGCCCTTCCCCCATGGGCCCCGTCAGCTCCGGATCCGTGGATCCGAAAATCGCGAGCGTCGGCACCCCGAGAAACGCCGCCAGGTGCATGGTCCCGGTGTCATTGGTCAGAAGCAGCCGGCAGCTGCGCAGGACTTCGATCAATTCTCCCAAGGTCGTTTTCCCCATGAGGTTGATGCACCTGCCTCCCATCAGCTTTTCGAGCCGTTCCCCCTCCTCTTTCTCGCGAGGACTCCCAAAAAACACCCACTCCACCCCCCCGTGGGCCGCCACCTTCTCCGCGACCGCCGCAAAACGCTCCAACGGCCAACGCTTGGCGGGCCCGAACTCCGCGCCCGGACACATGCCCAGGCGCAGGGGCGCTCCGGTCCCCGCCGCCTCTTCGGGCGCAAACACCGGCGTCCGCCAGGGCTCGAAACCATGGACATCGCCCCCGATACTGGTGGCGATTCTCATGTATCGGCGCGCGTGATGTTCCTCCGGACCCGCCTGCTTTTTCTCCGGCACCACCTGCTGCAGGAAACGTTTTCGCGAGTGCCCCGCATAACCCACCACACGCGGAATCCCGCCCCAACGCATCTCCAACGCCGAGCGAAGCGAATTCGGAAGCAGAATCCCCACCTCGAACACCCTCATTCTCCTCAAGGCCCGCCCCACTTCCCGGGGTGAATCATTGTCGCCCTTCGTCAGGACGCGATCGACCTCTTCCACCTCCTCCCAGAGCGCCGCCAGTTTCTCCGGCGTCAACACCGACAACTCGACGTCGGGACGCCCGCGCTTGATCGCGCGCACCGCGGGAATTGACATGCACGCGTCTCCCAGCCAGTTCGGCGAGCGCACCAGGATGTGAAAGGGTTTCAAGGAGGTCTCGGGATCAAACCCGTAAGGAAATTCCACCCCCCGTTTGTATCCGGTAAGCAAGAAGTGCGGCTTGGGAGTCTTCCACCTGTTGTGCACCCAGAACCACTCCTCGGGCGCTCGACGAATCAATTTCTCGAGCACCAGGTTCATCTCGGCTGTCAAGGAGGCGCTGGTGTCCACGTCGCCGACCCCGCCGGCACCAAGGGCGTCTTCGTAAACGATTTTCCATCTCCCGATGCCGTCCGGATAAATGCCAACCGGGAATACCGGGCTTCCCGTGCGCACCGAGAACAACGAGCCTAAGTTCGTGGTCGACGCCAGCCGCCCGAAAAACGGACACCACAAGCCGCTGTCGCCCGCGTGCTGATCCACCAGGATCCCAATGCCGCCCCCCTCTTTCAGAAGGCGCATCGGCTTATAAAACCCTTCCTTGCGATCGAACAACAACAGACCGCCTTTCGATCGCAATTTCCGCATGCGCGCATCCAGGAAAGGATTGCGCAAACCCTGGTAAAGGGTGCTGCCCTGGATTCGTTTTTCCACCAGGGACAGTTGCGAGAAAATCTCCCATGGTCCCATGTGCGAAAGTGCCATCATCAATCCACGACCCTCGGAGATCGCCGCGCCGATCTTCTCCACACCTTCGTAAGTAACTCGAGCCTCCAGGCGATGCGGCGCCATCCCCGCC
>JAHEJT010000137.1 GCA_024638765.1 Verrucomicrobiales bacterium | reverse complement strand
TGGTGCGGATGGACCTGTCCCTATACGGTATTTCTGGAGCACGTTTACCGGAGGATCGAGAGATGGATCGACGGGGACGCGCCGGCGGCGCGCCGCCTGGAAGCAGCCCCCTGGACGTTTTCCAAGATCTGGAAGCGCGTCCTCAAGCACGGGATCTTTCTCCTCATCGCATCCCTCATCGCCCACGTCTTTCTTTCCTATTTCGTGTCCCTGCCCCGGCTTTACTCCATGGTGAACGCATCCCCGCTGGATCACATGAAGTCTTTCGGGATCGTGACCTTCCTGACGGGCGCGCTTTATTTCTGCTTCGCCTGGTTCCGGGAGCAGTTCTGCATCATCATGTGCCCCTACGGCCGCATTCAGTCGGCGTTGACGGATGATGACAGCATGGTGATCGGTTACGATTCCGCCCGGGGCGAGCCGCGCGGCAAGGCGACCGACTCGGACAACGGCGACTGCATCGATTGTTACCGCTGCGTCAACGTCTGTCCCACCGGCATCGATATTCGCAACGGGCTGCAGATCGAGTGCATCGGCTGCGCCAATTGCATCGATGCGTGCGACGAAATCATGGCCAAGGTAGGGAGTCCCCAAGGGCTGATCCGCTACGATTCCATGCATGGCCTCGAGGGGGAAAAGACCCGCTGGATCCGGCCGAGGATCATCGTCTACTCCTGCATGCTGTTGTTGGGTTTGGTGGTGATGAGCGTATCGTTGAGCCGGGTCGAGCCCGCCCAGGTGGGCGTGGTGCGCATGATCGGCGCGCCCTATTACGTGAGTGAAACCAATGTGCGGAACCAGTTTCAGGTCCGGCTGCTCAATAAGCGGGACGTGCCCGGCAGCTTCCGGCTCTCAGTCAGCGGGACTCCGGAAGGGGTGATTTTCACGGGGTTCGACGCGGAAAAAGAACTGGCGCCGATGGCGGAGGAACTGCACACGCTGATCGTGGAAGTGCCCCTGGAGATTTACACGGGGAAGTTCACCTTCGATGTCGCCGCGGTCAGTCAGCCGGGCGATGTGAGAATAGTCCGCCAGGTCGATTTTCTGGGGCCCGATCCGAGACTTCTGAAAGAGGATTACCTGGAGCGATTTAATGAATCCGTTCAGTAAGAGACCATGGCTGTGGGTGGTGGTTGCGTTCCTGCTGTTGATCGCGGCATGGACCATTCTTATCAAGATCGCAGTCAATCACGCGCCCGAAAAGGTGCCGCTGGAGACGGAAGCGGCGGCGAAAGCTTTGGAAGAAACCAATAGTTAAAGTAATCAAAAAAATGGAACCACCGGGGCCCATTTCCTGGAGAAAGGCATTCGCGAAAATTCGTGTCCAAAATTTTTTGCGCGAATGGACGCGAATGGAGACGAATGGCCGCGAATCGAATTTGAAGTCACGATTGGAGAACATTTCAGCAAAGTCCCTTCCGAACTTCCATGGAACCTGAAGCGATCAACACCGTGGCGGCGGCTTTTGTGGCCGGCTGCGTGACCAGCGTCCACTGCGTGGGCATGTGCGGTCCGCTGGCGTGCGCCGTGGTGCCGTCACAGCGCGATTCTTCCCCCGCCGTGGTCGCCACCCTGTATCACCTCGGCAGAATGATCGCTTATGCCTGCGTGGGCGCGCTCGCCGGGATTTTGGGCCGGGCGCCGCTGGCGTGGCTCAGCGATTCCCCTGTTTCGCTGGTGCCCTGGGTCCTTGCGGCGGCATTCCTGTTGGTGGGGCTGGGCCTGGAACAAAAAATTCCGCGCCCGGCTCTGCTGGGGAAGTGGCTCTTTCGGTTGCGACTCCGCGCTTCGGCGGTGCGTGGCGAGTCAGGGGCATTCCTCCTGGGGGCGGGGACTCCGCTGCTTCCCTGTGGTCCGCTTTACCTCATGTTCGGGATTGCGCTCGTGAGCGGTTCGGCGCTGCGAGGCGCGGAACTCTGCCTGGCGTTCAGCCTGGGAACAGTCCCTTTGCTATGGCTGGCGCAAAGTCAGTTCGGTGTCTTGCAGCGTCGTCTCGGTCCGGGATCGCTGCGGAAATTGCAGCGCAGCGGGGCTCTGGCGGCGGCGGTGATCCTGGCGTGGCGGCTGCGCGATACGCTCTGGTTCGTCGAGGATGCCGCGAGTTGCTGTCACTGAAGACATTTAGCAATTAGCAGTTAGGATTTAGCAAATAGGATTCAGCAGTTGAAGTCATGAATGCGAAGGCAGGGGCACAGTCGGCATGCCGCCATTGCGGGACTTTCTTCACTCCCGGCGGGCGTCTCACGGATTTCTGCTGCGCGGGATGCCAGTTTGTCCACCGGCTCATCAACGACAGCGGACTCGAGCGGTTTTACGCGCTCAAGGGGAAGCGATCCTTGGCCCCAGTCAAGTCGCTGGTGTTCCAGAATCGCGATTACACCTGGCTGGAGGAAGCGCGCGCAGGCGCGGAGGCTGCCGCCGAGGAGAAAGGAGGGCGCGTTTCTCTGGACCTGGACGTCCAGGGTATTGCCTGCGTCGCCTGCGTGTGGCTGATCGAAAACATATTTCGTCGTCAAGCCGGCGGGTTGCGCATCGATTTGAACGCCCACCTGGGACAGCTGCGGGTCTGGTGGACGCCGGGGAAATTCGATTTTCAAAAGTTCGCGGCCGAACTGCAGCAGTTCGGGTATGTCCTGGGACCGCATTCCGGAGATGCGCGCCGCGGGGCCGGGAGCCGGGATCTGGTCTTGCGGATGGGACTGTGCGCGGCGTTCGCGTTGAACGCGATGGCATTTACCCTGCCGCGATACCTGGGGATGCGTCCTGAGTTTGAGTTGGCGCGATTGTTCCAACTGATCACGGTGCTTTCCGCGACTTTTTGTCTCTTGATTGGCGGAAGCTATTTTTTCCGCCGGGCCTGGGAGGGAATCCGGCGGGGCAGGCTGCACATTGATACGCCGATTTCCCTCGGGATTCTCTTTGCCTACGGGGGCTCGATGGCTGGATGGTTCCTGGGTGTCGAAGAACTGCTCTATTTCGACTTCATTGGAATATTCATTTTCCTGATGCTGTTGGGACGCTGGCTGCAGCAGATCGCGGTGGAAAAAAACCGGCACCGCGTGCTGGCGGGCGACACCAGGCCGAACCGGGTGCGCTGCTATAAATCCGCTGAGGCGCGGGAAGGAGAAGGCGAGATGGTGGAAGTCGAGCGGCTGGGACGGGGCGATCTGATCGGGATCAAGGCGGGCCAGGTCGTGCCCGTGCGCGGCGAATTGCGGAGCGGGGACGCCGAGTTAAGCATGGAATGGATCAACGGCGAGCCCGAAGCGCGGCACTGGAGGCGGGGCGGGATGATACCAGCGGGGGCGATCAACATCGGCCGTGGAGAGTTGCGATTGCGGGCGGAGGAACGCTACGAAGAATCACTGCTTGCGAAGTTGATGGCTCCGGCGGAGGGCGCGGCATTTCGCAACCTCAAGTTGGAGACGGTGCTTCGCATATATCTGGCGATCGTGTTAGGACTGGGCCTGGTGGGAGGGATGGTGTGGTTCCTGGCGGCTGGGGATCCGGCCAAAGGGTTGCAAGTGGCGATCTCCGTGTTGGTGGTCTCTTGCCCCTGCGCCCTGGGTATTGCGATTCCGCTGGCGGACGAGATGGCGGTTATTGTCCTCCGAAAGTCCGGATTGTTTGTGCGGAACTGGGATCTCTGGGCGCGCCTGGCGAAAGTGCGTCGCATCATCTTTGATAAGACCGGGACGCTGACGTTGGAGGTGCCGGAATTGATCAACGCCGAGGTCCTGGACGCCCTGGGGAGTAAGGAGAAAGACGCATTGCGGTTTCTGGTGCGTGACAGTCTGCATCCCTTCAGCCGGTCAATACGGGAGGCGCTGGCTGCGGAAACGGACGCGCCGTCATGGTCCTCTGTTACCATGGAACCGGAGGAGATACCGGGAAGCGGAGTGCGCGCCAAGGACGCCGACGGGGTCTGTTGGACTTTGGGAAAAGCGCCGGGACGGGAGGCGTCGAGGCGGTGTGCGGATGGATCCACGGTTGATTGTGTTTTGCAGCGGGACGGCGAGGTGCTCGCGGCGTTTCGTTTTCGGGAGGCTTTGCGTCCTGGCGCGCCGGAGGAGATCGAACGCCTGGGCCGCCGGGGGTATGAGGTTTGCATCTTAAGCGGAGACCGTGAGGAGAAGGTGCGCGCGCTGGGAAGGGATTTGGGCTTATCGCCGGACAATTGTTTCGGGCGTCACGATCCGGAGGAGAAGGCCGCCTGGGTGCGTGCGCGGGAGCCGGGAAAGACCCTCTATATCGGTGACGGGGCCAACGACAGTCTGGCGTTCGGCGAGGCATTGTGCAGTGGGACCCCGGCCGTAGAAAGCGCGGTCCTGCAGGGCAAATCCGATTTCTATTTCCTGGGACGCGGCGTCCGTGCATTGCGAGAGCTTCTCGAAATCGCGGAACGGCGCAAGCGCACGGTGGCACGGGTCTTCGGCTTCTCGGTTTCCTACAATGTCCTCGCGGTCGGTCTTTGCCTGGCAGGATGGATGAATCCTCTGTGGGCGGCGGTATTGATGCCGGTCAGTTCGCTGGTGAGCCTGGCGCTGGTATCATTAAGCTTGGGCCGCACTTGAAGGGTTCCTCGATCCCGTCAGGGCCGCCGTGCTCCGGGCTGTGCTTGTCTCGAGGACCAATCATGTTTAGATTATTGTTATGGGAATTGGGCGCGAGGACGGATCCTTTGAGGGAGTACCCGGACCGGAGGACCTCGTCCGCGTCGAGGATGTCCTCTCGGTCTATGGAAAAGAAGATGTCATCAAGAGGCTGGCGAATCCGGAAATCGATGAAGAGAAATGAGTGAGCAAACAACACTTCTGGCTGAGGCCAAGGCCCTGGTTGCTACTGTCCAGGGGGGAAAGGGTGCCGCGGTGCTGACCACGGTGAGCCCCCGCGGCAAACCACATGCAACCTGGATGGGGACTGTCTCTCCGCATGACTCCTTCGAGATTCTAACGATCACTTCGCCGGACAGCGAGAAAATGAAAAACATCGAGATGAATCCCAACGTCGAATGGATGTTCACGGATGCCGCCCAGGAAACGGTGATATACATGAGCGGGATCATCTCCGTGGTGCGTGGAGTGGAGGAAATTAAGGCGATGTGGGACTTGATACCGGATAAGAAACGCGCGTTTTTCTTGCCGTTTTACAATACGGGAATCGGATTCGCGCTGTTGAAGACGAAAGTCGAGTCGGTGACTTACTGTCGCCCGCAGGAGAATCTCAAGGTGGAGCTGCCGGTGGAGGGGCTGACGCAGGCAGGATAATGCGTGCATCGTTCGCGGGCGCCCTCAAAACGGCAAATCCAGGATGAGCGTCGAATTTAAAGATTATTACGAGATCCTGGGCGTGTCTCGCGGCGCGGACGAGGACGAGATCCGAAAAGCTTACCGCAAGCTGGCGCGGAAATATCATCCGGATGTTGCGAAGAACAAGGAGGAGGGCGAGAAGAGATTCAAGGAACTGAACGAGGCATACGAGGTCCTCGGGGACCCGGAAAAGCGCCGCAAGTATGACGCGCTGGGATCGGGATGGAAATCCGGCGCAGAGTTTCGTCCACCCGGAGGGGCCCAGGGATTTCCGGGCGGTTTCGACTTCGGCTTCGGCGGCGGGGGCGGGGGCGGGAGCCAGGAATACCATTTCGACGGAACGGGATTCAGCGACTTTTTCGAGCACCTCTTCGGGATGCGCGGTGGAAGAGGGCCCGCAGGATTCGGGGGAGGCGCCCGGCGTGCCGCCGGCGGAAGAGGGCCGGCGCGGGGGAGAGATATCGAGAGCGACATCATGGTCACCCTGGATGAAGTTTACCATGGTTCGACGCGCACGCTGCGGATTCAGAAACCGGCTCGGGACGGAGAAGCGCCCGCCATGCAGACGGGCAAGGTCGCGATTCCGGTCGGGGTGCAGGAGGGACAACTTCTGCGGCTGGCCGGCCTGGGCGAGCCCGGATCCGGGGGAGGCGCGCCGGGTGACGTGTATCTGCATGTCCGCATCGAGAGGCATCCGGATTTCCGGGTGCACGGCGCGGATCTTTATTCCGATCTCGAACTGGCGCCGTGGGAAGCGGTTCTCGGTGCAAAGGTCCCCATCCGCACCATGAAAGGGAGCGTCAAACTGACGGTGCCGGCGGGGACCGGTCACGGCGAGTCACTCCGGTTAAAAGGGATGGGCCTGCCGCGTGAGGGAGGAGGATTCGGGGATTTGCACGCGGTGGTCCGCATCGCGGTGCCGGATACGATCAACGCCGGGGAGAGGGAGTTGTGGGAGAAGTTGCAGGCAGAATCGAATTTCAATCCGAGGGACTGAGAGCTGGGCTCGGCGGGACCGCGATTCCGGTTCGCGGGGATTCGCATGGCCGCCGATGCGGGCAACTGGATGAATTAATCTTGGCTCAAGTCAAAATCGGCTTAAGTTTGGAGAAGTGACGCGTAGCCATGAAGACGATTGAACCATAAGTTAGGATTCCCAACCAACCGGCCATGAGAAATCTGAAGAACGTCCTGTCAGCAGTCGATTTTTCTGAATCGTCTGCCAATGCTTTGAAAGAAGCATCCCGTATCGCGAAGTGGAATGACGCGAACCTGACCGTGCTGCATGTGTTGGATTCGGATGCGCTCGAGGATTTGCGTGAGCGCGTGGAGTTGGATGATGCAGAAGTGATGCGGGAGGCGGAGCAGCGTCTTGAAAAATTTATCACGGAGACGCTGGCCGGGGAGAAGCGAGCTGCCGGCGAAGTGGTGGTGGGACACCCTTTCGTGGAGATTCTGCGGGCGGTGACCAAGCATGCCGCGGACCTGCTGGTTCTGGGTTCGCGGGGATCCAGCGGGGACGAAAAGAAGACCGGCGTGGTGGCCTCCAAGTGTGTCCGCAAAGCCCCGGTCAAAGTGCTCCTCGTCCGGCAGAGGCAGGAGGGACCATTCCGAAAAATCGTGGCCTGTGTCGATTTTTCGGAGACGTCCAAGAAAGCGGTGGAACAAGCGGTCCAGATCGCGCTGCAGGACAAAGCGTCGCTTCACCTGATGTACGTCTTCCAACCGGTGCCGCCCGGCCTGGTCGATGTCGAGGCCCTGGCGCAACCCATTAATCCCTTGATGGACGAAGATTACATCCCGCACATGAAGCAGAAACTCATGGAATGTGTGGCTGAGTATCAGGATGAGTTGTCGGGGGTGGAAGTGGTGCCGGAGATCATTGAAGAATTTGGCATCGGGCACGGAATTGTCGACGGCTTGACGAAGATCGGCGCGGATCTGGTGGTCCTGGGCACGCGCGGGAGGACCGGGATGAAAGTGCTTCTGATGGGGACAACCGCCGAGCGCGTCATTCATGATGCCGCATGTTCGACCCTGGCGATTAAGCCCGAGGGTTTCGAATATCAAATCGACTGAACGGTGCGGCTTGTGACGGCATTAAGAATTCTGGGATTGCGCCACTCAGTGTAATAGCCTCCGGCGCCTTCGGGGGGGTGCTGCGGGAAAGGCTTGGGCCGGCTAAAGAAGAAGGCGTTATGAAAAGGTCAGGACAGTTCTTAGTGACGGAACGAATCTCATGAGCACCCCACAGGAGCTGACGAAGGAAGAATTAGTGGGGCGCCTCGTCGAAATCGAGGGCGGCCACGCGCAATCTCTTTCGGCTCCGGAGCGCCACGCCCGCGAACTGGAAACCAGCCTGGGGAGGATTCTGCAATCCTCCCTCAACGAGATTTACGTTTTCGATGAGCAGACGCTGCGGTTCATCATGGTGAACAGCGGTGCCTTGGAGAACCTGGGCTATACCCTCGACGAAATGCAGGAGCTCACGCCCCTGGACATTAAACCGGAATACACCGCGGAGCGCTTCGAGGCCCTGGTCCAGCCCCTGCGATCCGGCCAGAAGGAGAGGGTCGTATTTGAGACGGTGCATCGCCGCAAAGACGGCTCCTCTTACCCCGTGGAAGTGCATCTCGAGCTGACCTCCTGGAATTCCGCGCCGGCGTTTATGGCGGTGATTCTGGACTCGACCGAGCAAGAGAGAGTCGAGGAAAAATTCCGGGCCGTCGTGGAATCGGTGGCCAATGGCATCGTGATGGTCGGCGCAGAGGGTGAGATCGTGCTGGTGAATTCGCAGGCCGAGAAATATTTCGGATATGATCGCCAGGAACTCATGGGCGAGCCGGTGGAGACGCTGATTCCGGAGAGGTTTCGCGGCCTGCACCCGGGGCACCGGAGAAAGTTTTTTGAGCATCCCAAGGCCCGCGCCATGGGGGCCGGACGGGATCTTTACGGGGTCACGAAAGACGGCCGTGAGTTCCCCGTGGAGATCGGCTTGAGTCCCCTGGAAACAGACGAAGGACTCTTTGTGATCGCCGTGATCGTGGATATCACCGACCGGAAGCGGCTGGAGAAGGAAATCCTTGAAATCAGCGAAGCTGAAAAGCGCCGCATCGGGGAAGATATTCATGACGATCTTTGTCAGCAACTGGCGGGCATCGGTTGTCTGGCCAAAGTGCTCGAGAAGAAGTTGCGCGATGAATCGCCGGAGAGTTCGAAGAGTGTTGCCGAGATCGGGGCTATGATCAGCCAGGCGCAGAGCCGCGCGAGGGAAGTTGCCAGAGGGCTGGTTACAGGGGTCTTGGAAACGGAAGGACTCCAGCGGGCCCTGATCGAACTGGCGGGAAGCACCCAAAAGCTCTTTGGAGTGCGCTGCATTGTGCGAGGCGAAGAGGCGATTGCGCTGGATGACCGGAAGATTGATCTGCAGCTCTATCGCATCGCCCAGGAAGCGATCGGCAACGCGGTGCGGCACGGGCGGGCCGCTCTGATTGAAATCGGATTGGAGATCGATGATGGGAAATTGAAGATGGAGATTGTGAACGACGGCGTGGGATTCGAGGCTCCCAGGGAGGGGCATTCTGGATTGGGGGTATTGACGATGCATCACCGGGCGAGCATGCTGAACGGGGAGTTGGAAATTGTGAAAGGAGAGGAAAGCGGCACCCGGGTCACGTGCAGGCTGCCTTTACCGGGAGCCGCACGAGAGTGAAGGAGCAGCAAAAGGTGAAAGCGAAAAGTATACTGATCGTTGATGATCACCCCGTGATGCGGTACGGGTTGGCTCAATTGATCCGGGCAGAGGAGGACATGGAGGTGTGCGGAGAGGCCGGCAGCGCGTCGGAAGCTTTGGAAATGATGAAGGCCGCTGAACCCGACTTGGTGATTGTCGATATCTCCCTGCCCGACAGGAGCGGCCTTGAGTTGATTAAGGATATTCAGTTAAGCGCGCCGGAAGTAGTTTCGTTGGTGATTTCTTCCCATGACGAGTCTCTCTACGCGGAGCGCACGCTTCGCGCGGGGGCACGTGGATACGTCATGAAAGAAGAGGCTGCCGAGAAGCTGGTAGAGGCGATCCGCGAAGTATCCGAGGGGAGGATTTTCGTGAGTGACCGAATGTCAGCGCACATTCTGCAAGCATTCTCCGGAGGTCCGGGGCGCACCCGGGGATCGACCCTGGACGGACTGACCGACCGTGAGTTCGAGGTGTTTCAACTGATCGGAGAAGGGAAGGGGGGGCGCGAGATTGCGGATCAATTGGGCATCAGCGTGAGTACCATTGACGCGCATCGGGCGCACATTAAGAAGAAGCTGAGCATTCCCAGCGGGAATGCGCTGGTGCGGCAGGCGGTGCGCTGGGTGGAGGCGCAGAAGCTGAATTGAGGCATCGTGGGCGATTTTCGCCCGTACTGGATTCCTGTACCGGAGATGGTGGCTTCCTTTGGTTTAAAATCAAGTTGGGCCGCTATTTACACGTTAGGGTGATCGGGTATCATGACGGTGAACAAGGGGGCCCTCGGTGGGACCATCGGGCGGAGAGGAATGAAGACCAGGCATCAGGACACTCGCCAGCGGGTATTTGAGAAGCTCCAGGAGTCTTCTCTCTACCAAACCTATCGGCGTGCCTTTCGTGAGGCCACGGGATTGCCCCTGGTGATGGTGTTTGTGGAGTCAGGGGACTCCAACCCCTGCCGAGGCGGGGCCAATCAGAACCTCTTCTGCCAGTTGTTGAATTGCCGCGGGCGCACCTGCGAAGAGTGTGTCGCGACCAACCAGGCCTTATGCGACAACGCCAACGAGAAGGCCCGGTCCGTGAGTTGTTTCGCGGGCCTCACGGAGACCGCGGTGCCCGTGCGCTGCGGGAAGATGACCATCGGCATTCTCAAGACCGGCCAGGTCTTTAACAAAGTCCCGGTGGCGGCCCAGTTCAAACGGACTGCGGCCGCTCTCAAGAAGCTCGGGTATTCCGATGCACAACTCGCCGAATTGAAGCTGGCATATTTCGAGAGCCCAGTCATCGACGACTCACGTTACCGGGGAATGATCACGATCCTGACGGCATTCGCGATCCAACTGGGAGACCTCGCTAATCGCATCATGCTGGAGCAGGTGAATCACGAACCTCCCGCCGTAACCCGGGCGAAAAAATTCATTATGAACCACCTCGATGAACCGCTCTCGCTGGACACTGTGGCCAACGAGGTCGGGGTGAGTTCATACTATTTCTGCAAATTATTCAAACACGCCACGGACTTGACCTTTACCGAGTTCGTCAATCGCCAGCGCATTGAATGGGCCAAGCGGAAACTCCTGGAACCGGACGCGCGCGTTACGGAGGCGGCTTTCGACGTCGGTTACCAGTCGCTTTCGCAATTCAATCGCAGCTTTTCGAAAATCGTGGGTGAGTCCCCGACTCAATTCCGCCAACGCATGCTCGGGAAACAGGATTTGCTGGTGGCTTGAACGCCGTCATTGATTTCGGCGAGGCGTGGTATCACTCCGTTTGTTAAGAACTCCGGGGGGGAGCTTCTAACGGATTAAGCCGCGCCTCGCCTTTTTCGCGCCTCCTGCCGCCGACGGGGCGCCTCGACGCCAGGCGCCGTGGCCGCGCTTCCGTCTTGCTTCGCCCCTGCTCCCGGGCGAAGCTGGAGTCACCGGCAATCGCCCATGATCGAGACACTGAAACGCATAGAAGCCCGCATCGAGAACTCACCCTCGCTTTCCGGGGAAGCGAGAGAGGAGCTGTTGGGGTTGCTCGCCGACCTTAAGCAGGAAATCGACACCATGCCCGCTGAGGGCGCCCCGGGGAATCTTCCCACGGCGCTGGGACTGGCAGAGGTCTCCGCGCAGGAGCGCATCCGCGAGGATGAGGGAGGGCAATCAAAGCTCAGGGAGCAGATTTCCGGAGCACTCCAGACGGCCACCGACGAACTGGAGGGCTCACATCCGAAGCTGGCGGAGATGATCGGGCGCATTTCGCACATCCTCTCCCGGATGGGCATCTAAAGGCAGCGACGCCTCGTCCTGTCCTTATCAGCGGTATCCGTAAACCACGGCCCATTCGGCCGGGGTTTGCCCGGAGGCAATCCGGTTCATCCGCACCACGATGAGATAGCTGTCCGTCTTCTCCGGGCGCACCAGGGCCGCGGCGACGTGGCCTTCCTGCCAGCTGTCGGCTTCGACCAGTTTGCCGGTGCTATCGTAAATGTGGATGGATAACTCGGCGCTTTCATCCGAACAACCCGCCCAGAACCAGTATTCATTCCGGTTGAAGAGTTGGTGGCGGATGATGTTTCGTTCCCCCGCGTTGAGTTGGCCCTGCCACCAGGACTGACGGAGGATGAAGGGGTTCTCCGGTTTATCCAGCTCGGGAAGAGCCGCCTCGATGGCATAGGATCTCCCGTCGTGGACCAGTCCCGAGGTGGTCTGCAGGCAGATCGCCAGGCCGACAAAGGCAAGGAGTGCTATTTTTTTCATCCGGCGCTTCCTCCAGCCGATTTGAGGTTCTGCTGGTAGATCATGGCCACGAGCCGCGATGTGACATCGTGAATCCTGGTGACCGTCTCCCGGCCGACAATTCCGTTGGAGTCGGCTTGGAGAAGAGGATTGAGCACCTGGAGGGCCTTGCCGATTTCATCCATGACCGGCCCCTGCCGGATGGAACTGGGGATAGCTCCGAATCGGGCGGTAATCTGGTGTAAGAGATCCGGCTGGTTGAGAAGATCCGAGCTCTCTTCGTTGTAACTTCGATCGAGGATAGCGGAGAGGACCTCGGTGCCTCCAAGCCAGCCGCCGATGCTGACGAGTTGCGCAATATCGTCATCGCGCAGTTCCCGCATGGCGGCGCGCACGTTTTCCTGCGCCAGGTCGAGTTCGCGCCGGACGGAAGTCCATTCGTCCGCCTTGGCGCCCTCGATGATGCTCTGGGTGTGCATGACCACCGATTTCTTGACCCCGAGGGCGGTCGCGAGCCGGAGGACATCGCGCCCGATCTGGATGACTTCCTCCGTGTCTTCCGCTTCGACAGCGACGAAGCCGTTGGAAATAACCAGTCCGAAGAGCAGCGCGATCTCCCCGCGGCCGGCCGGGACCTTTACCTCCGTGAGGCGGATGTACTTATGCCAGCCGGGGGGCTCGATTTTGTCGAGCGAGACAAAAATCTCTCTCGGGATGGGAATCGCGATCTCATCCACGAGCACGGCGGGGACGTCGGAGAGATCGATCTGTTCGGGCACGACTTCCCCCCCGGCGAGCGCCAGGGAGGAAATCAACAAACCCGTTGCAGCGAGAGAAGCCTTGAATCCTTTCATCAAGTCGTGGTGTGACCACAGCTTAACTCATTGGATCTCAACATCAACGCCTTTCGTTTTCGGAGTCTCCGTCTTGGGGAGGGTGATGTTGAGGACGCCGTCGTGGAACTTGGCTTGGATGCCGCTTGCGTCTCCGTTTTCCGGAATTCGGAAGGAGCGGACATACTTGCCGTAAGAACGCTCCACGCGGTGGAATTTCTTCTTTTTCTGCTCTGTCTCGCGTTTGCGTTCCCCGGTGATGGTGAGCATGTCGTTTTCAACGCTGACTTTCACTTCGTCTTTCTTCACTTCAGGAAGATCGGCGGAGATATGGTAAGCACTGTCATCCTCGGAGATATCGACGGCTGGAGACCAGTCGGTCTCGTCGATGGCTTCTCCCAGGCCCCCTCCGTTCCAACGCTCGTGAAAGAGCGAGGATAGGCGGTGCTGGAAATCACTGAGTTCCTTGAACGGGTCCCATTTTGTCAATTGAATGGCCATGGCGGTTCCTTTCTTTGGTTGAGGTTTTTCCTGTGAGACGAGTCCTTCGTTCCACGAAGCAATTCCGCCCCATATCACAAGTCTAGTGCCGGGGAGCCCTGGGGGCTATGCATGGCTTGGCGGGCGATGCGCAGATCTTGGCCAGGATCGGGACCGGGAAAGAATCCTACGCAGGGTAAGAAAAGCCTTCGGGTTTTACCGCGAGCGCGGAGCAGGGGACGAGACGGAGGACGCGTTCCGCGGTGGTGCCCAGGAGAAGTTTGCGTATGCCGGTGCGTCCCCGAGTCCCCATGACGACGAGATCTGCTTGCGATTGCCGCAGGTAATCGGTAATGGCTCCGTCGATGCCCACCTTTTCGACCACGTCGATGGTGATGGAAATCTCCTTGGTTTGCTCGGCGTAGGGCGCGATAAAGTGTTCCATATTTTTCCGGGCCCGCGAAACGTAGTCGGGATCCGGATAGGGCGAGGCCACTTGCGCGAAAGCGCCGATATCGTCGACCAGCTCGCTGACCGGCCGCAACACGTGCAGCAGGCTGAGCGCAGCGCGGTCCTGCGCGGCGATATGGAGGGCCTGTTCCAGGGCGCGACGCGAGTTTTCGGAGAAATCGATGCAGACGACGATCCGGCGAAAGGGGTGGTCCTGGTGTTCGCGGACGAGGAGCACGGGCAGGGGAGCTTTACG
>JAHEJT010000291.1 GCA_024638765.1 Verrucomicrobiales bacterium | reverse complement strand
CCGCCGCTCCCGCCCAACCCTTCGTTGGCGAAAAAGTCTTTCCCATACGCGTCGAGAGTCGTCAGCGCCACCGGGTTCGTGAATTGCGGCGTAAACGTCAGGCCCAGCTTGGCGGCGGTCACCGTGTGATTTCCCGTCGGCAATCCCACCAGGGC
This sequence comes from Verrucomicrobiales bacterium, assembly GCA_024638765.1. Classification (GTDB taxonomy): domain Bacteria; phylum Verrucomicrobiota; class Verrucomicrobiia; order Verrucomicrobiales; family DEV007; genus JAHEJT01. The sequence continues at coordinate 3,558 of JAHEJT010000291.1, read as the reverse complement.
ATACGTCCCGTCGCCCTCGGTCCAGGTCTGGTAACTGCTCCCGATATTCACCCGCGCGCCCTCCACCGCCATCCCGCCATGCAAGACGCGCCCCAGGATCTGGTATTGATTCGCAGGATTTCCGACCCGGATGATGATTTCCTTCGTGTCGGTCCCGCCCTTGCCGTCGGATGCCGTTACCCGGACCGGGTAATAACCCGTCGAAGTCCAGTTCTTGGTGGCCGTCGTCGAATTCAAGCTGGCCACCACCATGGAATTGTCGCCGAAATCCCAGGTGTAATAGACGGTGTCGCCGTCGGAATCGGTCGCCGCCGCCGTGAAATTCACGTTCACACCCGTGCCGACTTGCGTCGCGTCCGCAATGTAAGAATTGATCACCGGAGCCGTGTTTCCGGCCTGCGTGCCCACGTTAATGAGCACGTCGATCCACTGGTTCGGATTGCCGCCGCCCTGTGCGAAAGGCGTGATGTGAATGTCCGCGACCGCGTCGGTGTAAGTCCGGCCGATGATGAGCGCCGCGTCTTCTTTGTCGTTGTTGTCGACGGTCCAGTTGCCCTCGAAGGTGGTGCTGTCACGTGTGAACGGCGTCATGTCCAACTGGATCGAGCCGTCGCTTCCGTAAGTGTTGCGCTGCCAGTCGATCTGCAGCCCGCGCCGCAGCCAGGTCTCCGCGATCCCGTTCGTCGGCAGCCGCCGGTAATTCAGCCAGTAGCGTCGCTTGTTCGTCGTGCTCGAGTAATCATCGGAGTCGAGGTTGATCTTGATCCCACGCGCCACCCCTTCCATCATCGACCCGTCTCCGCCCACGGCCAACGGGAAATTCGCAGCTAACACGTCGTGCCGGTAGAGCCGAATCGTCTGGCTCGTCGTGATGCTCGTCCAATCCCCGTCCCCCTGCACGAGCCAGTCCAGCTTCACTTTCTCTCCGTTCGTGTAATGCCCGCGACCCGAGTTGAAATCCCCGTTCCCGCCCTGCGCACTCATAATCGAGAACTTGTGCCCGTATTCGATGCGCTCGTCCCCGACAGCGTCGTTCTGATACCCCCCCGGCACCGAATCCCGCCCGATCGGCGACGGCGAATCCGTCCGCCAGTAATTGGCGTGCCGCAACCCGAGATTGTGCCCGAATTCATGGGACGCCGTCCGGACATTCGCCGCGCCCGCGCCGTTGAGGTGCGACGCCCTTCCACCGACGTAGGCAACCCCGCCATAACCCCAACCGCTGCCCCCCGACGTCAGGACGGTGTAAAAGTCGAAAAGCGCCGTATTGTTTGCATCCCAGGCCGGATTCGCCGCGAACGCCGCCTCTCGCGCATCCGTCAACAATTGCCCGAGCGTTCCCGCTGCCGACGCGTCCGCCGTCCGCGGCAAGGTCACCGTCGCCGTGATCGTCGTCGTCAGGCTCGATTTGCCGTAGGAATTCTCGAACCAGAACGCCTCGCAGGCCGCCTGCCGCGTGTTCACGTTGGTATCGCTGATGGGATCGAATGTCGGGGCCTGGTCCGAAAAACGCGCCCGGATATACAACATCGTCTTCGCCCCCTCCGTGTGCGGCGATTGCGAGACCGGCGGATCCTCCTCCCCACCCTCCGGCGGCACGCCCTCGATCAAATCGATCCCCTCGATAAGGCCTCTGTGTAAGTCCGCGTATCCCTCCGCCGCGTACGGCCCCAGCGTCATCTCGCCGTCCTCCAGGCTCTCCCTGAGGGCCGCCAAAGCGTCTTCGTCCGCGACCCGGTAACTGTCTCCGAGGATTTCGACCACCGTTCCCGGCCCTGCAAGTCCGCGCGCCTTTACCTCGCCGGCGGGCACCACCCGGACCGGGTCGTCCGCCACCGCCATCAACTCATCGATCGCAATCCCGTGCAGCGAAATCCTGTCCTTCGTCGCCACGTCGAGCCGCCGCCCGTAGGTATACGCCTGGAACCGCGTATCCCCGATCACCGCGAACCGCGAATAGGGATCCTTCTTCGGCGCATCGCCGAAACACGTGGTCAACAATTCGTAATCCCCGCGCGCGCTGATGGGTGTCTCCAGTTGCGCGACAATCGCCGGGGGAAGTTTTTCCCGCACCTCGTAAGGAATCGCCGCCGCAATCGCCGCCTCCGGATCGGAAACGATCAGCGTCTTGAGCTCCTCACGCCGCTGCCGCGCCAGGCGCACCCCGTCATCCACCGGAGGCCGACGGCGCACATCGTCTTCGCCGGCGAAGGCCTGCGTCCATTGCGCAAAGGAGTCGAAGACCGGTGACAAGACGGCCGCATTCTCCGCGCCCGGCGTGGGGACCCTCGCCTGCGAAACCGCCGGGGCATCGGCCGGCGCGGGCTGCGCGGGCTGCGCGACCAAATCCGTCCCCGCCCTTTCCGGAGGGGGACCCTCTTCACTCGTTTTCCCGCCCCGGCGCTCTTCCGTCAGGAAGATGACAACGACCAGGACCAGCAGCGGCAGGAAAACGGAGAGGCCCGACAGCAGGGTCTTCCGCAACTTCATGATTCTCTGTTTGGGGGGTTCAAAAAGACCGGGCAGAATCTATCACGATTGGATGACTGAGGAAATCCTTTCTTTCCGGAACCCCCGAATTCCCAGTATACCATCAACATGCCCGTTTTTCCCGTAATAATCCGCATTGCCCGCCTCTTTGGCCTGCTGGCAGCCGTGGTCCTGGTGCTTGCTCCCCCGCCGGTCCGCGCGGCGGAAACGCCCCGGTTCCTTGCAGAGGGAAAAACCGTGCTCTTTCTCGGCGACAGCATCACCGCCGGCGGCACCTACATCGCGCACATCGATGCCTATCTCTACACCCATTTTCCGGAGAAAAATTTCCATCTCGTCAACCTGGGCCTGAGCAGCGAAACCGCCAGCGGCGACAGCGAACGCGATCATCCCTTTCCCCGCCCCTGCATCCACGAACGGCTCGACCGCGTCATCGAGAAAACCAAGCCGGATGTCGCTTTCATTTGTTACGGGATGAACGACGGTATTTATCACCCCTTCGGAGAAGCGCGCTTTGCACGATACCAGGATGGCCTTCTCAACCTGGTCGGCGCACTGCGCGCGGCCGGTTCCAGGATCGTCCTCCTGACCCCGCCCCCGTTCGACGCCGAGACGCGCCGCTTGAAAGGCGTCACCATGCTGCCAAAAGGCGCGCCGGATTATGGATTCAAAACCGCTTACGAAGATTACGACGACGTCCTCAAGAAGTACGGCCAATGGATTCTCAGCCTGGATAAGAAAGTGGATCTCACCATCGATATTCACACCCCGATGCAGGAGGCCGTCGATGCCGTGCGCGCGTCCGATCCCGAATACCAATCCGGAGACGGCATTCATCCCAACGCCGAGGGACACTTCGTGATGGCCCGCACCATCCTCGAGTCGCTGGAGGCGCCCGGGGTCGCCGAGCTCCCCGATTACGCAAATTTACCCGCCGACGATCCCCTCGCCCCGGCCTTGAAGACGATCCTTGTGCGGCGGCGCCTGCTCAGCGGCGCCTGGCGCGAGCACGTGGGCCACTCCCGTCCCGGGAAACGCAATGCGCCTCCCCTCGCCGAGGCCCGCGCC
>JAHEJT010000136.1 GCA_024638765.1 Verrucomicrobiales bacterium | reverse complement strand
GTCTTCGGTCCAGCCGGGAAGTTCTTCGAAAACAGGTTTGCAGGCTTCCCATTCCGCGGCGGTGGCGGGGGGCAACTCGATGCGTTTGCCATCGAGTTCGTAAGCGACGCAGATACGGAGGGTCTCGAGCCCGTCGAGGCCGTCGAGATTGGTGACGGCAAGGGCGTCGGTGCCGTTGATCATATTTGCGTAACGGACGATGACGGCATCGAACCACCCGCAGCGCCGGGCCCGGCCGGTGGTGGCGCCGAACTCGCGTCCCATCTCGTGGAGTCGATCCGAAAAAGCCTGGTCCTCGACGGCGAAGGGACCCTCGCCGACGCGCGTGGTGTAGGCCTTGGCCACGGCGACGACTTGGTCGAGGCGGTGGGGGGGCACACCGGAGCCGGTGCTGGCGCCGCCGGAAGTGGTGTTGGACGAAGTGACAAAGGGATAAGTGCCGTGGTCGACGTCGAGATAGGTTCCCTGCGCGCCTTCAAAGAGCAGGTTCTTCTTCGCGGCGATGGCTTGGTGCAGGTAATGGACGGTATTGGTGACGTGAGGCCGGAGACGTTCGGCTGCCGCCAGGCAAGCGCGGCCGATTTCTTCATGGTCAAGGGTTTCCTGGCCCGCGGCTTCGAGGATGGCATTGTTCTCCTCGATTTTGCTCGCAAGTTTCTCGCTGAATTCCACCGGGGCGAGCAGATCGGAAACCCGGATGCCATTGCGAATGATCTTATCCGCGTAAGCGGGTCCGATCCCGCGTTTGGTGGTTCCGATTTTGTTGTCCCCGAGGGCGGATTCCCGGCCGGCATCGAGGGCGCGATGGTAAGGCAGGACGAGGTGGGCGCGGTCGCTGATGAGAAGATTTTCCGGGGTCACGGAGATGCCCTGATCTGCGAGGCCGTCGATTTCCTCCAGGAGAGAAAGGGGATCGAGGACCACTCCGTTGCCGATGACGCAGATTTTTCCTTTCCAGAGGATGCCGGAGGGAATCAGGTGCAGGATATAGGTGGTCCCCTCGCTGATAACAGTGTGTCCGGCGTTATTGCCGCCCTGGGCGCGGACCACCACGTCGGCCTCCTCGGTAAGGTAATCGACGATCTTACCTTTTCCTTCGTCTCCCCATTGGGCACCTACGATGACGACATTGGACATAATTGTTCTCTGCAAATTGCGCGGGATGATTCGTCTGCCGCTTCCGGGCCCGTGGCGATTGATTTGCTCCCGGGCATATCGAGTGGCGCGGCTCCGGGTGCAAAACCCCGGTGTTCAGACCGGCACAAAGCGGGAGACTGTGCAACGCCTTGGATTGGCGATCAATGAAAAAAGCGCGGTGGCGGGCGGAGTCGGTTCAGACGGCCTTCATGACGGCCGATAAGGCGGCGGCGGTGATGGCGGTGATAATTGCCAGGACGCCGATGAGCAGGAAAATCATTCCCACGGGGTCCTTCTTTTTCCTCTTCTTGGGAAAGGGCGAGATACTGGAGAAATCCGCGGGGCGCTCGCTGCTGTCGCCGAGGGCCGCGACGGGTTCGGCGGAGTGCACTTCGACGGGTTCGGATTCCTCCGGCTGGGGCTGGGCGGCGCCTTCTTCGGTGGCGAAGACTCCCAGCACGGTGCCGAATTGGACATCGTCCCCGTGGGCCAGGATGGTTTCCCGCGCGGGATTTCCGTTGACGAGGGTTCCGTTGGTGGAATCAAGGTCGGTGAGGACATACCCTCGGCTGGTTTCCTTAAACTCCGCGTGCTGGCCGGAAATGGAAGCCTCGTCGAGGACGATGGTGTTATCGGCGTTTCGACCCAGGGTCAGGGCGGAGCCGGCGATATCAAAATCGATTCTTTCACCCGCGGCGGTGGTTACGGTCAGCTTGGGCATAGGAGGAGGATTTTAGGGGTCAGGCCCGGGACTGTTCAATGAGATTAGCGAATTCCCGGAAAAAATATCCGGCGTCGTGGGGGCCCGGGGAGGCCTCGGGATGGTATTGGACGCTGAAGACGGGGTAATCCCGGTGGCGCAGGCCCTCGACGGTATCGTCATTGAGGTTGATGTGGGTGACTTCGATTTCCGGGGGAAGGCTGTCGGCATCGACCGCGAAGCCGTGGTTCTGGGAGGTGATGGCGATCCTGCCGGTCCGCAGATCTTTGACCGGCTGGTTGCCTCCGCGGTGGCCGAATTTGAGTTTGTAAGTTTTTCCGCCGAAAGCGTGCCCCAGGATCTGGTGGCCGAGGCAGATGGCGAAAATGGGGGTCTTTCCGAGGAGCTTGCGGATTTCTGCGTGGATATAATCGAGAGCGGCGGGGTCCCCGGGGCCGTTGGAAAGGAAGACACCGTCGGGCTTGAGCGAGAGCACCTCTTCAGCCTTGGTGGTGGAAGGGACCACGTCCACGGTGAACCCGTGCTGGCGCAATTGCCGCAGGATGTTGTGTTTTACGCCAAAATCGTAAGCCACGAGGTGACGAGTCGCGTCGGGAAGAGATTCGAAGAGATCGTCCTGCGGTGAGCCGTCGTCTTTCGTCGCGGCCACTTGTCCGTCCTGGTGGTTGGGATTGAGAATCGTCCACTGGCGGCTGAGCCGGTCGTCGGGATCCCAGCGGTAATTCCCGGGGGCGGTGACTTCCCGGACAAAATCCATTCCGAGCATGCCCGGACTTTCAGCGGCGCGCCGGGCAGCGACTTCCGGGGAGATTTCTTCCGTGGTGAGGATGGCTTTCATGGCGCCGCGCTCGCGCAGGTGCTTGGTGAGGGCTCGCGTGTCGATGCCCTGGATGCCGATGATGTCGTGGCGCGCCAGATAATCGTCGAGGGATTCGCGCGAGCGCCAATTGCTCGGGATGTCACTAAGTTCTTCGATTACAAAACCGCGGACATGCGGCTCTTTGCTTTCGGAATCGTTGGGATTGATTCCGTAATTCCCGATGAGCGGATAGGTCATGGCGACGATCTGCCCGCGGTAAGAGGGATCGGTGAGGATTTCCTGGTAACCGGTCATGGAGGTGTTGAAACAGACCTCTCCAAGACTGATTCCGGAGGCGCCGAAGGAGTCGCCGAGGAAAGAGCGGCCGTCTTCCAGAGCGAGTAGGGCTTTCATGCGGGAGTAGAGAAGACACAAAACCCCGCGGGGATCAAGGGAAGGTCGCAGAAAAGGAGGGGAGTAGTCCGCCACCCCGTCCCGCCAGAGCTGTAAGCGGCGGCGGATCCGTGGCGGGTTTGCATGGATCCGCCGCGGAGCGGCGGGTTACTTTGCCGGGGGATCGAGGGAAAGCTGAGATCGGGGCAAAGAAAAGGGGCATCGCGACGGTTGATGCCGGGATGCCCCAATCAGGGAAAGATTCCCGCTTATGCCGTCCGTGACTCCGGGCTCACGTTCCCATTTCTCAACAGGTCGGGGACTTCCTCGGGGACCTCTGACTTCCAGTAAAGGCCTGTCATGGGTCCAGAGGGGCAGCCCTCTGAAACGTAATAACGGTCCGGGCCCACTTGGCCACTCACGACGAACACAGCAGGAAAAAGCGTTCCTAAATTCTTCGGGTAGTTATCAAAGAGCAAGGATCTCAAAGAAGAGATATCAAGAACGGAAACAGCCCGGAGGGCGCCGCAATACCTTTGCACAATCGACGCCTTCAGCGAACTTGCACCGGCAAATCCTTAACAAGTGCGTCAAGGATTTTCGCATGTGCTTCGTCAACTGTTTCCGCGGTTAGTGTCGACTCTTTGTCGCGATATGTCAACGAATATGCGAGCGATTTCTTATCAGCCGAAAGTTTCTTTCCACTTTCGTCAAAAAAGACATCGAATAATCTTGCATCCACCAACAAAGGCTCTTCCCTGCCTTCGAAAAAACGATTGAGTGTTGCGTTAGGAAGATCCGCGGGGACTTCCATGGCGATGTCGCGTGTCATCGCGGGGAATCGATCGAGTTCCTCGAATTGCAAGGGCTCTCTGAGCGCGGCGTAAAACAAATCCAGTCTGAGCTCGGCCACGAATATCGGAAAGGAGGCGTCCATGGCCCGGGCGCGGGCGGGCGGCAGCTGTCCCGCCCTGCCGAGCCCGGCGCCATCGAGACTGACGGCCACCTCCAGGATCAATGATCCCCCGTCGACTCGCTCAAAGGTCAGGATTTTCCCGGGGAGCAGCGCCTCGATGACGCCTCGCAGATCGAAGAAGTCGGTTTCGCGCGGACGGGCGTCGTGCCAGGAGGCCACCGCGGTCTCGCCGCCCATGAGCAGGGCGAGATACTGCTCTTCGCAGGGTGTATCCTCTTTGGGGGACGTTTGGAACACGGTGCCCATTTCGAAAAAGCGCAGGGACGAAGCGCCCTGGTGGAGGTTGCGCCGGGCGACCTCGAGCAGCGGCGGTAAAAGCGAGGGACGGAGGATGGCGTGTTCGTCGCTGAGCGGATTTTTCAAGCGGACCTGGCCGGCGCCGGGATCCAGGGTGATAAACTGGTCCTCCATCTGGCTCTCCGAGATCAGCTTGATGGTCTTGGTTTCGAAGAAACCCAGATTGCAGAGGCGGGCACGAAGGCGGGCATCGGCGTCATAGTCGTGATCATCCGCGCCGAGTTCCGCGATGGACGCGGCAGTGGTGGCGGGGATCTTTTCCAATCCGTAAACCCGCGCGATCTCTTCGACGAGATCGATGTGCCGCAGAAGGTCGAGCCGGTGGGACGGAATGTGCCACTTGGAAACCGGTTGCCCGTTGTCCCCTCCTTTTTTTTCCAGGCCGAGGCGGGCAAGAATCTCGTGCATGACAGTGCCTTCGAGATCGACGCCGAGAAGTGCGCGGGCCTTTTCTTCATGCAGTTCAACGTCACCGGGGTTGGCCGGGAGCTCCCCTGCGGCAAGGGTTTCCGCTTCGGGTGTGCCTCCGGCTATTTCCACGATGAGCCGCGTCGCCAGGGAAGAGGCCTCCAGCACCCCCGCGGGATTGACTCCGCGCTCGAAACGGTAACTCGAATCACTGCTGAGATTGTGCCTCCGGGAAGTGCGCCGGATACAGGGTGGAGTAAAGTAAGCGCTCTCGAGGACGATATCACGCGTCGCTGCCGTGACGCCGGAGTCTTCGCCCCCCATCACGCCTCCGAGGGCGAGGGCTTTCTTGCGGTCGGCGATGACGACGTCTTCATCGCCCAGGGAATGCTCTTCCCCGTCGAGAGCGAGGAATTTTTCCCCGGGACGCGCCAAGCGGACGAGCAGGCCGCCGTCGATCCTGGCGGCGTCGAAGGCATGCAGTGGCTGGCCCGTTTCCAGGAGGACATAGTTGGTGATGTCGACGACGTTGTTGATGGGACGCAGGCCGGCGGCGTTGAGCTTGTCCTGCAGCCATTGCGGACTGGGTTTCACGCTGATGCCCCCGATGCGGCGGGCGGAATAGAACGGGCAATGGCCGCCGGCGGTGATTTTCACCTGGTCGGCGGGGGCGGGCGTCGCGGTGACCTCGGGAATCCGGGTGGAATCGGGGGACAACAGTGGTTTGTCCGTGAGCGCGGAAATCTCGCGCGCGATGCCTCGGTAAGAAAGCAGGTCGGGGCGGTTGGGAGTGATCTCGAGATCGAGACTGGTGTCGGGAGGAAAAAGTTCAGCCAGGGGCGTGCCTTCGGCTGCTTCCGTGGAAAGAATGAGCAGGCCGTCGTCGTCGCCGGGGAGACCGAGTTCGCCGGGGCTGCACATCATGCCTTCAGATGTCTGTCCGCGAAGTTTGCCCTTCTTGATCTTGAAGTTTTCGCCGAGCACCGCGCCAGGCAGGGCCAGGGGAACTTTGTCTCCGACGCGATAATTTTTTGCCCCGCAGACGATTTGCCTGGGGGCGCCGGAACCATCATCGACCTGACAGATGCTGAGTCGGTCGGCATCGGGATGAGGATCGGAACTGAGCACCCGGGCGACCACGACCTTCTCGAGATTGCGCCCGGACTCCGCGATGTCTTCGACTTCGACCCCGGCGAAGGTGAGGGTCTCGGCGATCTCGGAGACGGGGTGTCCCTTGATATCGAGATGATCCTGGAGCCAGTTGAGGGAGACTTTCACTGAGAGAAGTTATCAGTTATTAGTTATCAGTTATTGGGGATTGCCGCTGCCCGGGAGAGGCTTGGGCGACTGCGCGAGGGCTCCATTACCCGAACTGGCGGAGGAAGCGGGCGTCGTTTTCGATGAGGAGGCGGATGTCGGGGATGCCCCACATGATCATGGCGAGGCGCTCCACGCCCATGCCGAAGGCGTATCCGGTGACTTTATCCGGGTCAAAGAGGTCGTCTCCCCGGGTCCGGGAAACCGCCTCGAAGACGGCGGGATCGACCATGCCGCAGCCGGCGATCTCGATCCACTTATCCTCTTTGCCGGCGATTTGCAGTTTGATGTCGATTTCAAAGCTGGGCTCTGTGAAGGGGAAAAAGTGAGGGCGAAAGCGCACCTGGGTATTTTCGCCGAAGATGTGCCGGAAAAGAAATTCCAGCGTTCCTTTGAGATCGGCGAGCGTGACTCGTCGGTCCACGTAAAGCCCTTCGATCTGGGTGAACTGATTGAGATGGGTGGCGTCGATTTCATCTCTGCGAAAGGCGCTGCCCGGCGCGATGATTCGCAGGGGGATCGACGGCGTGCTCTCCATGACGCGAATCTGGACGGTGGAAGTGTGGGCGCGCAGCAAGGTTCCGTCCTCGAAGAAATAGGTGTCCTTCTCGTTGCGCGCGGGATGATCCTTCGGCGTGTTGAGGGCGTCGAAGCAATGCCACTCCGTTTCGATCTCGGGACCCGACGCCAGCGCGAAGCCCATGTGACGGAGCGCCTGGACGATGCGGTCAAGGCTCTGGGTGAGGGGATGGGCATTGCCGGCGGGCAGCGGGACCCCGGGAAGGGTGACATCCACTCCCGCCGCCGCCTCGCTGTCGGCAGCGGCGGCGAAGTCAGCGCCCTTTTGATCGATAGCCGCGGTGATGGCCTGGCGCGCCTCGTTGAGCTTCTTGCCGACGAGAGGTTTTTCCTCCTTGGGCAGGTCGCGCATGCGGGTACTCGCGGCGGTGAGACGTCCCTTCTTCCCGAGGAAGTCGACGCGGAATTGTTCCAGTGAGGGTGAGTCGGCGATGTGCGCGATTTCCGCCAGGGCCTCGGTTTGGATGGCTTCGAGTTCCTCGAGCATGATCGGGAGGGCGGCTTGGTTCGGCGGGGGCGGCAATGCGGGGTCTTACTTAACCGATTCCCCCGGGCTTTGCCATGAAAACAGCGTCGATCTGGAAAAGATCGAGATCTCCGCGCGCGGTGGGATTCCGGCGGGGGTCGGCCCTGCGTCTGCCTGGAGGCGGCGGCGCCGGAAAGCGGGTCGCTCAGCTGGCGGCCTTGGCGCCGCTCTTGGATTCGAGTCCCGCCTTGGCTTGGGCCGTAATTTCGTCAAAGGCCTTGGGATCGTTGATTGCGAGGTCCGAGAGCACTTTGCGATCGAGGTCCACGTTGCAGGCCTTGAGTCCTTCCATGAAACGGCTGTAAGACATTCCGCGCGCGCGGGTGGCGGCATTGATGCGTTGCACCCAGAGGTTACGGAACGTCCGTTTCCGGTTCTTGCGGTCTCGGTAAGCCCAGGATTGCGCTTTGTAAACGGCGTCCTTGGCGTATCGGTAAAGTTTGGATCTGGCGCCGCGGTAACCCTTGGCCTTGCTGATGACGCGTTTCCTGCGGCGGCGGCTTGCCGGGGAGTTGGTTGCTCTTGGCATTTTCTCTTCTGGTGAACAGGTTGTTATTTCGTGCGATCCACAATCTCACCTGTTCTTCAGGTTTCGCCTGGCGCGAAACCAGATTGTGTGATCGTCGGAGATGGCGCGGCCGGAACCGTGCGGACCTCCGGGCTGCCATCCCCGGTTCAACCGAAGGGCAGATTCCGTTTGATGGCCGGCATATCGGCGTCCGATACCAGACCTGCCTTGCGGAGACTGCGCTTGCGCTTGGAGTTCTTGGAACGCATCAAGTGGCGCGCCCCTTTCTTCCGTCGCAAGACCTTGCCGGTCCCGGTTACCTTGAACCGTTTGGCCACGGACTTCCGTGTCTTGGCTTTTCCTGCACGTCTCGACATAGGAGCGATGAAGGTAGCCGGAAAATACCCCAAGGCAATCCCTTTTTTAGGGGGCGCCGGGGAGCCGGGGGGCCGGGCGATTCCTGGGACGGCCCGGGCGCGGCGGACCGAGGACCCGGGGCGGGGCCGGAGGAGGCAGGCTGCCGCAGGGAGGCAATCCTTGAGAAATCGGGGGCAGAGGCGATTCAGACGCGTCTACTGGAAATAATGGTTCTTTTCGCTTTGAGAAATCCTTAGCTTTTGCTAATAATTGGAATTTGTTAAGTAAGAGCCCTGCACATGGAGGACACCCAAGAGCAGCCTGTGCTGCCTCAGTTGGACCGCATTCGCGCGGTTAATCACCACTTGCGCAACGCGATCGATCGCGTGAGTGACGGCGTCCTGATCCTGGAATCGGAGCCGTATCTGCCCCCGGGCCCCCGCGTTATCTTCTGCAATCATGCGGCGCGGAAGATCACCGGGTTTAAGGCCGAGGACGTGCTCGGCCAGCCCATCGGGATGATTTACGATCCCACCAAGCTGCGCGATTTCCTGGTCCGGCTCCCCGCGGTCGCGCAGACCGGCAAAACTTACCGCATGGAGACGCGCACTGCCTGTGCCGATGGCACCTCAAAGTTGCTGCGCTGGACTATCTGCCCCATCCGCGAAGGGCAGTCCCCCGCCCACAATTTCCTGGTGACGATTTGTCCGGAGCAGCGCGATCAATTTTTCCTGGCGCCGCCGCCTGACGATGAGCGGCAGAGAACGAAAGCGCGCGCTGCGGCGGCATCTGCCAGGAAGACTCCGGGTGGCGCGCTGGAGATCAGCAGCGGGCAAATCCAATCGAGCAAGATGGAATCTCTTGCCTTGGTTGCCAGCGGGATTGCGCACGACTTTAATAACATTCTCACCACGGTGATCGCGAACCTCTCGCTGGCGAAATTGGAAACGGCGGCGAACACCGAATTGCGCGGGCACGTCAACGATGCCACCGCGGCCTGTGAAAGCGCAAAATCGCTGATCCAGCAACTGCTCGCCTTCGCCCGTGGCGATACCCTCATGAAGCGGGAGACCCACATCGGCACGCTGCTCAAGGAGTCTGTGAGCCTGGCGACATACGGAGCCAACGTGCGCTGCGACGTTTCCCTGGCCCCGGATTTATGGTCCGCGGAAATCGACCGCACGCAAATCACCCAGGTTTTAAGCAATCTTCTTATCAACGCACGTCAGGCGATGCCCGGCGGCGGGGTGGTGCAGGTCGGCGCCGAAAACATCGTGGTCACTCCCCAGGACGGTTTGAATATCTCTCCCGGGAAATACGTGGTGATCACGGTGCGGGATCGTGGCTGCGGAATTCCTGAAGGCAACCTGAAGCGGATCTTCGATCCTTTCTTCACCACCAAGAAAGAGGGCACCGGGCTCGGACTGGCGACCTGCTATTCCCTTGTCGAAAAACACAGTGGGACCATCCTGGTCCGCTCGAAGGAGCATGTGGGCACCGAGTTCCGCGTCTTTCTGCCGGCGACCGGGCGCCCCAGCGAAGCACATGCTGAAAAACTCGACGGGCGATTAATGACCGGGGAGGGAGCCATCCTGGTGGTGGACGACCAGGAAAGCGTGCGCGCGGTGGCAGCTGCGATTCTCAGCAAGCTCGGATACAAGGCCATCACTTCCAGTAGCGGTCAGGAAGCCGTGGATCTTTACCGCGAACGTTTTCGCCTGAATCAGCCGCTCGCAGCAGTGCTCATGGATATGACGTTGCCGGGCGGATTAAGCGGAGAAGATACCTTCGACGAGATCCGCAAGATCGATCCCGATGTGTGCACCATCGCGACGAGCGGCTATTTCGACGACGACTCCCAGGAGCGATTTATTGATCACGGCTTTGCCGGTCTTTTGCCGAAACCTTATACCGCGGAGACGCTCTCGCAGGTGCTCCATAACGTCTTGCGCGGGGAGGAAGAAACCAAGGGACCACAGGTGCTCGACGACGGCATTATCCAGGCGCGGCAATCCGCCGCGGAATACCGCGCCCGGCCGAGGGACTGAAAAGTGTGACGCACGCGTCACGCTGCTGAGATGAGCGGCATTTCCCGCCCCGTCTCCCCCTCAGCAGGAACGCCCGCCTTCGCTTCCGGGACCGGAATCGGCCACGGGCGTCAGCGGCGGGAGGGCGGGCTCGAGGACGCCCCTGGCTTTGGGCCAGGCGATGAAGGCCTCCACGATCATCCAGACCTGGAGGGCCAGGGTGCCGAGACCGATGGTGATGAGGACGGGATTGCCCGACGCCAGCCAGGACTGGTCCGAGCCGACTGCACGGTCGAAGAGCTGGAGCGCGAGAGCCAGCCCGGGGAGGAAGAGCATGAAGATGGTGGGGATGATGATGAAGAAAATCGGGATATTGCGCCGCCACATCCAGAAAGTGATGACGAGGAAGGCAAGGCCGCCGAGGAGCTGGTTGGTGGCGCCGAAGAGCGGCCAGAGGATGAGACCGCCGGTCCCTAAAGGTTTGCCCGGGGCCCCGGGCAGCGCGGCGATGAACCCGGCGACGACGATGGCGAAAATGGTGGCGCCGTGCTTGTTCGTCAGCCAGACAAAGGGGTTCATCGAATGCGGCCGCAGGTCGGCGGCCTCCCCAGTGGTCCGCGAGGCGTGCTCGATATTGTTGTCAAAATCGTAGGCTTCGGCGGCCAGGGCGGACTTCGAGATTCGCGGCGCGAAAGTGGACGCGAGTTCCTGGACCACGTAACGCTGGAGGCGGCAGGCGGTGTCGAGGGTCGTGGCCGCGAACGACGCGACGAAAACGCCCATCAGGGCGATCGAAAACCCGGGCTTGAGCCCGAGGGCGACGAGGAAGTTGGCGGCCCCTTCCACGAACGCGCCGACCTTGGCGCCGAGGCCTTTCGCGGTTTCCCAGCTGGCGTAACGGGCCTCGAACGCCGCGGCACCCGTGAGGACGCTCTCGCTGCCGTCGAGCGCCTTGACCCCGAGCCCGATGCCTGCGACGCAGGCGAGGATGACGAGAGTGGCGAGAAACCCCTCCGTGAGCATGGAACCGTATCCGACGAACTGCGCGTCGGTCTCGCACTTGATCTGCTTGCTGGAGGTGCCCGAAGAGACAAGGCAGTGGAAGCCCGAGATCGCGCCGCAGGCGATCGTGATAAAGAGAAAGGGGAACAAGTAGGGCGCGCCCTCCACGCCGGTCCGGAAGGCGGGAGCCACGATTTCGAGGGGTGGGCGTGCCGTCGCGCCGGGCGCGGGCGCCCCGCCGATGAATCCGGCCACGAGGAGGCCGGTGACGACGAGGGCGAGGGCGGAGAGAAGCTGCAGGGAATTGATGTAATCGCGGGGCTGCAACAGTGTCCAGACGGGGAGGACCGAGGCGACATAGGAATAGATGAGGAGGACGGCGACCCAGGTGAGGGTCGACCAGGAAGCGAGCGCCGCGTTGAAGGCGCCGAGGAAGCCGCTGTCCCCGAAATAGACCGTCACATACATGACGGCGAGGGCGACGAGGGACGGAAAGAGCAGGTTGACGCCGCGGCGATGGAGGACGACGCCGATGACGATAGCGATGGGAATCTGCACGAGACAGGGAAAGATCGCCGCCGGAAACATCTTGAACACGCTGGCGATGACGAGTCCGAAGATGGCGAGGACAATCGTGAGCGCCATGAAGAGAATGGAGAGAAAGAGGAGGCGCGTGCGCGGGGTAAGGACGCGACCGGCGATATCGCCGACCGTCTGGCCGCGATTGCGAATCGAAACGACGAGACTGCCGAAATCATGGACCGCGCCGATGAGGATGGAGCCCAGCAGCACCCACAGCAGCGCCGGGACCCAGCCCCAGATGACGGCGAGGGCGGGGCCGACGATGGGGCCCGTGCCGGCGATGGAGGTGAAGTGGTGGCCGAAGATGATCGACTTTTTCGTGGGGACGTAGTCCTTGTCGTCGTTCAGCGCAATGCTGGGCACCTCGGCGTCGGGATCGAGCTTGAAAATCTTGCGCGCCAGCCAACGGCCGTAGGTGTGGTAAGCGACTAGGTAAAGCACCAGCGCGCCGAGGGCGATTGCGAGGGTAGTCATGGCGTTTCAGGTTAAAGTGCGGGCGCCGGAGATTCCAATCCATAATCTGCTGGTCTCTCGATCGCAGGGTGCTGTATTCAGGGGTCATGCCCGAGGTGTGGGAGCAGATTTTCGTCGGCGCACTCGTCGTCCTGGTGTTCGTGGCCTTCATGAAGGAATGGTTCTCGCCCGACCTGGTGGCGATGAGCGCCTTTGTCCTCCTGATCCTGTTCGGGATTCTCGACCCCGGACAGGCGCTCTCCGTGCTGGGAAATCCGGCGCCGATCACCATCGGCTGCATGTTCATCCTCTCCGCGGCCCTCGAGCGCACCGGCCTGATCGAAGCGTTGGGGAGCTGGTTTAAGAAAGTCGCGGGCAAGACGGAATTCACGATCCTGCTCATCATGATGATCATCGTGGCGCCGCTCTCCGCTTTCGTGAACAACACGCCGGTGGTGGTGGTCTTCATGCCCATCCTCTTGTCCCTGTCGCGGGAATTGGATCTCAAGGCCTCGCGTTTTCTGATCCCGCTGTCTTACGCCGCAATTGCGGGCGGGACCTGCACCATTATCGGGACTTCCACCAACCTGGTGGCCGCCGGCGTTGCCACCGACGCCGGACTCGAACCCTTCGGGATGTTCGAGACCGGGAAGATGGGGATTTTCTTCGTGGGGATCACCGGGGTTTACCTCATGCTTTTCGGGCGGCGCCTGCTCCCCGATCGCGTTACCCTGGCAACCCTTTTCGACAGCGAGGAAGGGAAAGAATTTTTGACCCAGGCCTTCATCAGCGAGCAATCGCCGCTGGTCGGAAAGCTCTTTACGGAGAGTCCGCTGGCGAAGATGCGGGAGATCCGGATCATCGAGGTGGTGCGCGAGGGCAAACCCCTGAAGCGGCCGCTGCCGAAAATCTGTTTCGAGGAAGGCGACCAGCTTCTCTTCAAGAGCCACGTGTCCGGGGTGGTCGAGATTAACGCCACTGAGGGGCTCGATCTCATGCCGGGGTCGGATCTCGGTCTGGACCGGGTGCACACAGAATCGGCCGTCCTCATGGAGGGCATCCTGGGCCCGCAATCACGCCTCGCGGGCCACAGTCTCAAGGAACTGAATTTTCGGCAACGGTATGGAGTGCTGATCCTGGCGGTGCACCGACGCGGAGAAAATCTGCGCGAGCGTTTCGAGGATGTAAAGCTGGCGTTCGGCGACACGCTGCTGGTGGAGGGACCGGTCGACCGGATGAATGAACTCTTCGCCCAGAAAGACTTCGTCAACCTGAGCCGACCCAAGCAGCGTCCCTTGCGGCGTTCCAAGGCCCCTATCGCGTTGGCGGCGCTGGGTGGGTTCATCTTCCTGGCGAGCTTGCATATTCTCCCGATCGTGGTGCTTGCCCTGAGTGCAGCTCTGCTGACCTTGTTGACGCGTTGCATCGATTCCCAGGACGCCTATGACTCGGTCGAATGGAAGGTCATTTTCATGATCTTCGGGATGCTGGCGCTGGGGAAATCCCTGCAAGTGACCAATGCGGCTGCAGTGGTCTCCGAGCAGGCGGTAGACTGGTTCGGCGCGTACGGGCCGCAGGTGGTGCTCGCAGTGATCTATCTGCTGGCGGCGGTGCTCACCGAAATCATCACCAACAACGCGGTGGCGGCCCTGCTGACCCCGCTGGCGATCGCGGTCGGCGTGCAATTGGGCGTGGATCCGCGTCCCTTCGTGGTGGCCGTGATGTTTGGGTCCAGCGCGAGTTTCATGACGCCGATCGGGTACCAGACGAACACGTTTGTTTACGGGGCGGGCGGGTACAAGTTCACCGACTTCATGCGGGTGGGCGCGCCCCTGGCGCTGATATTATGGATTGCCGCCACCCTCCTGATCCCGGTGCTCTGGCCGTTTTAGG
>JAHEJT010000022.1 GCA_024638765.1 Verrucomicrobiales bacterium | reverse complement strand
CGCGCTCCGCGCTGTGGCAGTGTCATTGCCGCGTTTTTCCCTGTGCGCTGCGGACGATGCGGAGATCGCCCCTCCGTCAGGCCTGTGCATTTCCCACGGTTTACCGGGACTCCAGGCGTCCTGCCCGGGCTTTTTGTTCTTGTGGAAGGGGCCTCTTGTGTTAAATCAAGCCGTTCCGCGTCGGCATCCCCCCATGTCGAAGCATTCTTAAAACCACCAAAAACCACAACTTTTCAGGAAAGCACATTCCCATGGAAGGACAGAACAAGATGCTCTTTTGGGGCTGTTTCATAGCCCTGATCACCACCGCCTTCGGGTTCATCGCAAGAATGTTTCTCATTGGCACCTGGGCGGGGGAATTTGATCTCGACCCGGCGCAGGCAGGTCGGCTTGCGGGCATCGGCATCTGGCCGTTCGCCGTCAGCATCATCGGCTTCAGCCTCATCATTGACCGAATCGGATACAAGACAGCGATGTTCTTCGCCTTTCTCGGGCACATCATCTGGGCAATCATGGGCGTATCGGCCTACTTCATCAGCCAAGGCGGTAACAAGGAACTGGCGTTCAGCATGGTCTATTGGGGCAGTCTTATTCTCGCCCTGGGCAACGGCACGGTGGAAGCGTTCATCAATCCCGTCGTCGCAACGATGTTCAGCAAGGAAAAGACGAAGTGGTTGAACATTCTCCACGCCGGCTGGCCGGGAGGCCTGGTCCTCGCTGGATTAATCACGATTTTCATGGGCGACATCCCATGGTGGATCAAGGTCGGCATCATTGCCGTTCCGGCGGTCATCTACTTGCTCATGCTCATCGGGCAGCACTTCCCCAAAAGCGAGCGCGAGACGGCCGGCGTGTCGTACAAGGAGATGCTCGGGGAATTCGGGGTGCTCGGCGCGCTCGTCGTGGCGGTCCTCGTCGTTCTTCAGCTGATGGACTTCTTCTCGGCGGGCAGTTCCATCGTGCTTCCGATGTGGCAGAAGGTTGTCTTTATTCTTATCGGCGTCGGGATCGTGGCGTGGTTTGGAGTTTTTACGAAAACTCTCGGTCGAGGACTTCTATTTTTCCTGATCCTCATCATGATGCCCCTCGCCACGACGGAGATCGGGACCGATGGTTGGATCACGGGGATCATGGAGGGGGCGCTCAAGAGTATTCACCCGGGTTGGGTGCTCGTTTACACTTCGGCGATCATGCTTGTATTGCGGTTCTTTGCCGGACCGATCGTCCATAAGCTTTCACCACTCGGTCTCCTTGCGACTTGCGCCTTCCTGGCCATTGTCGGCTTGGCGTGGCTCTCCACCGCAGCGGGAATGGCCCTCTTCCTCGCGGCGACACTTTATGGAATCGGAAAGACATTCTTCTGGCCGACCATGCTTGGCGTGGTATCGGAGCAGACTCCCAAGGGCGGCGCCCTGACCTTGAACGCGATATCCGGGATCGGGATGCTCGCCGTCGGGACGCTCGGCTTTCCTTACATCGGTGTCCTCCAGACGAAGAGCCAGCAATCCGCGCTTGTGGCCAGTGAAGAGGTGGCGCAAAAGGTGCCCGGGCTGATCGCGGACGGTAGTGTCACCGCGCTGACCGAGAAATCGATTTACGAAGTTCTGAAATACGAGACCATCGACGATGCGCGTGTCGGTGAATTAGTGGGAGCCCTGCCGGCAGCGCAACAGGAGGCCGCTAACGGTCTCATTGGCGATGTCCGGGCGAAGAGCAACCAGGGCGCGTTGCGGTCGATGGCAATCTTCCCGGCCTTCATGCTGGTGTGTTACCTGATCCTTATTTTTTACTTCAAGTCGAAGGGCGGGTACAAGCCTATCCACCTTGCGGATCACGCGGCCTCGGAGGAATTCTGAGCGACTGCGCCCATGGCACGATGATTCTTGGAAGGGGGGTGGTTGCGGCCGCCCCCTTTTCTCTTCATGTAGTGACGGTTTACCTCTATCAAATCTCGTGAAACGGCCGTTCGTGATCGGGAAGGATTTCGGGGTGGTGGGGTTTAGAGAGAAAGCATGGGGCGAGCGTATCGGCGGTCAGCGGTAGGTGCGAGCGTGAGCGAGTACCCGGGCGCTGGAGTGCTTGCTCATCCGCCTTTGCCAAGGCTTCGGCGTGACAGGCCGCTCGCACTTACGCTTGAACATTGAGAATGCTTGAAACTTGAAAGGGAAAATCTGAAACTCCCGCCATGACCGACGAAGGAGCACGCAAGAAACTTTTCTGGGCCTGCTTTGTCGCGCTGGTGGCGACTTCCTTCATCTTTGGGGTGCGCGCCAATGTCATCGGCGAACTGGCGACGAAGTTCGATCTGTCCGAAGCGCAGAAAGGGACCATCCTTGGGGTCGGTCTCTGGCCCTTTGCCATCAGCATCATCATCTTCAGCCTGATCATCGACACCATCGGGTACAAGACCGCCGCCATCTTCGCGGTCGTCTGTCACATCGCGTCGCTGTTGCTCACGATTTTTGCCACCGGTTATCAGACCCTCTATTGGGCTACTTTCCTGGTGGCGATCGCCAACGGCACCGTGGAAGCATTCATCAACCCGGTCGTGGCGACCGCCTTCCGCGAGGAGAAAGCCAAGTGGCTGAATATTCTGCACGCCGGCTGGCCCGCGGGCCTGGCGCTGGGCGCGTTGTTCACCATCCTGCTCGGCGGTCTCGACTGGCAGGTGAAATACGGGATGTGTTTTATTCCCGTCGCGATTTACACGCTGCTGGTGCTCCCCTGCAAATTCCCCGTGCAGGAGCGGGTGGCGGCGGGGGTGTCTTATCGTGACATGCTGCGCGAGGTCGGCGCTGTCGGTTTCTTCATTCTCGGCTGGCTCATGGTCATGGGGATCGCCCAGATGCGAAGCCTGGAACTGCATTGGGCGGTGCCGGTGGGCGTGGCCGCGGTGGTCGCGGTGCTGGCCGGCCTCTACACCCACAGCCTGGGCAACTGGATGTTCCTGCTGATCCTGCTGACGATGGGGCCGCTGGCGACGACA
Source organism: Verrucomicrobiales bacterium (assembly GCA_024638765.1). GTDB lineage: Bacteria > Verrucomicrobiota > Verrucomicrobiia > Verrucomicrobiales > DEV007 > JAHEJT01. The sequence continues at coordinate 42,759 of JAHEJT010000022.1, read as the reverse complement.
GAGTTGGGCACGGATTCCTGGATGCCGGACCTGCTGGGGGCCGAGCTCTCCGCGACCGGCGCGACTTGGGTTTTTATTTACGTGTCCACGATCATGACCGTCCTGCGGTTTTACGCGGGGCCGATCGTCCACAAGTTCTCCCCGATCGGTCTGCTGGTGCTCAGCGCGGTGGTCGCGATCATCGGCCTGCTCTTTCTCTCCAAGGCGGTCGCCCTCGTGGTGGTGGTCGCGGCGACGGTTTACGCGTTCGGGAAGACGTTTCTGTGGTCGACGACCCTTGGCCTGGTATCCGAGCAGTTTCCCAAGGGTGGCGCCTTGACCTTGAACGGGGTCTCGGCCGTCGGCGTGCTCGGGATGGGAATCATCGGGACGCCGTTCATGGGCGTGTTGCAGGACCGGGAAATTGACCAGCAGCTCTCCGCGCAGACACCCGCGTTATTGCAGAAGGTGAGCGGTGATCCGCGCCAGACAATTTTCGGCGAGGTGCCGAGTCTGAACCAGGAAGCGCTCGGTCAGTTGAACGAGGAGGAAGCCGGCCAGCTCGAAGCGGTGCAGAAAGCCGCCAAGAAAGGAAGCTTCGCGAAAGTGGCGGTATTGCCGGGGTTCATGCTGCTCTGTTACCTGATTTTATTCGGGTATTTCAAGACCCGCGGCGGGTATAAGCCGGTGGATCTGCACGGGCACGAGCATGCGGAAGGGGCGGAACCGCGGTTTTGAACTGTCCATGGAAGAGTGGTCCGGGAATTCTTGAACCGCGAAAGACGCGAAAGATGCGAAAATTTCAGAAGAGAAAAGACTGGGGCGCCCATCCTTCAGTTGCGGGTTGTCTTTCCCGGCCAGGAAAACGCACAGGAATCTCTCGGCGGAGTATTCCTTGAAGAGTAAATGCGGCTGAGCGAGCCTTTTGAAGCCGGCGATCGTCACTGACTCCGTCGACAGTTTTACGATTCTTTTATACGCGCATGAGAAAGACGGTGCGCTCACTTCTCATATCCCCGCTGACGCAGGTGTGCTTCCTGGCAGCCCTCCCCTTGACCTTCCACTGGATCCCAATGTCCTTGCGTTGGCCCGTGAGATTGCTGGCGGCAGTGCTGGTCGTGTGGCTCGTGCTGTCCTTGGCGCTCTCTATTGTCAGGATCGCCCGAAGTAAACCCATCCAACTCGTATTTGCGGGAGTGCTTGCCATGCTTCTCTACGCCGCACTCGAGCTCTGCTTTTTCTTTGTTGAGCGACTGGTGATCGCAAAAGACGCGACCTTCTTGAGCGCCAACGCCTTGAGTCTCTCGGAAATGAACCACAACTCCATTCGCGCTTTTATCGACGATGAAGTGCCTTTCTATCGGTTTGATGCGGACACGGGATGGAGTCTTCGTCCTAACAGCGACTTTCATGACTTTTATCATTCCAACGCCCAGGGATTCCGCGGTCCCGCCAATCATCGCTACACGGAACACGCCCCCCCGGAAAAGACCCGGGCCATTGCACTTGGCGACTCTTTCACGTTTGGAAGTGAGGTCCGGGATGCGCATGCCTGGCCGGCCCGGGCGCAGGAAGCCGATCCGGACTTGGAGCTGATCAATGGCGGCGTGCCCGGATACGGACTTACCCAGAGCTTTGTGCGCTACCAGAAGCTGAAATCCCAATTCCAAACCGACTATGTGATCGTCGGTTATATGACAGAAAACATCCGCCGGACGCTGAACGTCTACCGCCCCTTTATCAAGGGTGGTGTCACCGGGTTTCCCTTTGCCAAACCATTCAGCCGCCTGGATGACTCCGGAGAATTGGAGATTGTGCCTCCGCTGTTGCCGGACAAGGAGAGTTACGAGCGGCTGCTGGAGAATTCCCGCACTATCCTCAGCGACATGGCCGCGAAGGATTATTATTACAGCCTCGATCGGCTCTCGTCGGCGGTTCTGCCCTCAGTCCGGGTCCTTCGCTACCTCTGGAATCAGGAGCGGATTAAAGAGAACATCCTCGATCTATTTTCCGTGAACAAGACGTTAAGAGAAATGTGGATCGACCATTCTTATACGAAGGACAGCTACCCTCTTCGGACTGTATGCGAGCTCCTGACCCGGTTTGTCGAGGAGGTGAAAATGTCCGGAGCCAAGCCGTTGATCGGTATTTTCCCGACACGTCGTGACATTGCCAGGTTCAACGAAGAGGGCATCGATCCCTGCCAGACGTTGCGCGATTACCTGGATGCCAATGGCTACGATTACATCGCCGTGCTCGATGTCATTAATGAGCATTACAAAGGCCGCGAGATCCCCTTGAAAGAGGTTTATCTCAAATTCCATTTCGACGAAGAAATCAACGACCTCATTGGCAGAAATATCGCCGAATGGATTGCAGCCGACCGGGCCGCCGAGAAGCGAGGAGACGCGTCAGCAGAAGTCCGGAAGAGAGGGTTGGAATAATGCCAAAAACCGGCTGATTTGAGCAATGGTTTGGTGTATATGCTTGAGATCCCAAATCGGAAATCGAAAATCTAAGATCACAAAGGGAGAGGTGGTCGCGTGCATCCCGCCGGAGGCGGGAAAACGCGGCTGCGCAGAGTGGTTGAATGCACCGGTCTTGCCACGTGCATCCCGCCGGAGGCGCGAAAACGTGGTCGCGTTTGGCCCTCGGGACGAGGGCCATCACGCGAAAAACCTTACCGTTGAAGTATGTATTGGGTCTACGTGCTTGAGAGCGAAAAGATGGGCGGACTCTATATTGGGAGTAGCGCAAATCCCAATGACCGTCTAGATTCCCATAATGCTGGGCGAGTTCGTTCGACGAAGGGTCAGCGGCCGTGGCGCCGAGTATTGCTCGAAGAACATCCGGATCGAGCTACTGCTGAAAAAAGAGAACGTTATCTGAAATCTGGGTACGGACGACGCTGGCTAAAGCGTCAGCTTTGAAAAGGAGAGGTGGTCACGTGCATCCCGGCGCAGCCGGGAAAACGTGGTCGCGTTTGGCCCTCGGGACGAGGGCCATCACGCGAAAAACCGGCGAGTCGAGAGGTTCCGACGACGGGAAATTCTTGAAGCGGACGTGTGACTGAGCGATTCTTCGCCAGCGCACGAAGTTTATTGGAGAGGTGGCAGAGTGGTTGAATGCACCGGTCTTGAAAACCGGCAGGCCGAAAGGTCTCGTGAGTTCGAATCTCACCCTCTCCGCCATCTTTAGATCGGTCACATAGGTCTTGCCACGTGCATCGCGCCGGAGGCGCGAAAACGTGGTCGCGTTTGGCCCTCGGGACGAGGGCCTGCACGCGAAAAACCGGCAGGCCGAAAGGTCTCGTGAGTTCGAATCTCACCCTCTCCGCCATCTTTAGATCGGTCACATAGGTCTTGCCACGTGCATCGCGCCGGAGGCGCGAAAACGTGGTCGCGTTTGGCCCTCGGGACGAGGGCCTGCACGCGAAAAACCGGCAGGCCGAAAGGTCTCGTGAGTTCGAATCTCACCCTCTCCGCCAGCGTGACGCTGGACCCTGATTTGGCTCCGGGCTTGGTAAGTATTGGCAAGGCGACGCGTCCCGCGGAGCCGCGATGATGGGGAATTCGTTCGGACGGCTCCGCGGGACGCGTCGCCCTACCTGACTTGGGGAGTGCGATTCAATGTGCTACTGTACGCGCGATGCGCATCCTGGTTGCCGCCGATAAATTCAAAGGGTCCATGACCGCGAGCCAGGCCTGTGCCGCCATTGCGCGTGGCCTGGAATCGGTCTTTCCGGAAGCGAAAGTAGTGCAGCTTCCGGTCGCGGACGGGGGCGAAGGAACCGCCCGGGCGGTGTGCCAGGCCCTCGATGGCGAATGGGTGGAGGCTGCGGTGCACGATCCGATGGGCCGTGCCGTCACTGCGGGATACGCCCTGGTGCACGAAGACGGAATCGAAACCGCCGTCATGGAAATGAGCGAGGCCTCGGGATTGTGGCGGCTCGCGGAAAACGAACGCGATCCGATGTGCGCCTCCACCTTCGGGACGGGGGAGATGATCCTGGACGCGCAAAGCCGCGGCGTGCAACGCATCCTCATCGGGATCGGAGGCAGCGCCACCAACGATGGGGGATCCGGCATGGCGGAAGCATTGGGATACCGCTTCTTCGACGAGAAACGCGTGCCCCTGCGCGGGATGCCGGTGGGATTGGAGAAGATCGCATCCATCGAGTCGCCGGATGTTCCTGACTTCGGCGAGACCATGGTCGCCTGTGACGTGAAGAATCCATTGCTCGGCGACAATGGTGCGACTCGAATTTACGGTCCCCAGAAGGGCGTCAAGCCGAAGGACCTCGAGTTCCTGGAGGCGCGGCTGCGCCAGCTGGCAATCGTGGTGGGCGCTTGGCGGGGCAAAGACGAAGATTTCTCGGAAGTCCCTGGAGCGGGAGCGGCAGGTGGTTTGGGTTTCGGCTTGCTGTCTTTCTGCGGGGCGGAACTGGCGCCGGGGTTTGACCTGGTGGCGGATGCTCTCGGCCTGCGCGCGGAAATCGAAACTGCCGATCTCGTCATTACCGGAGAAGGAAAGATCGATGCCCAGACGCTGGAGGGGAAAGCGCCGGCCGGGGTGGCGCGACTGGCGGCGGAGGCGGGAATACCGGTGGCCGCTTTCGGGGGCATGGTGGAAGACGCGGATCGCGGAAGATTACGGCCCCGGTTTACGCTGCTGGCATCGATCCGGGATGGCTTTGCCGATTTGGACGTGGCGGAATGCGTGGCACGGGGAGAAGAGCTTCTCTTTGAAACCGTAAAAAAGTCGGCGGAAGATCTGAAAAAGATTCTCCGGGCGGATGGGGTCGTGTAGAAAATCCGCTCATGAACAGCGAGAGTGGGGCGGGGCTGGTGGCCCTCTTTGCCGGGCAAGGGGCCCAGGCGATCGGAATGGGGAAAGATCTTTACGAGGCGGATGTCGCCGGAGTGCGCGGAATGTTCGATCGCGCCGATGAGGTGCTGGGCTTTCCTTTGACCCGGGTGATGTTCGAAGGACCCCTCGAGGAACTGACGCGCACCTCGCGCTGTCAGCCGGCGTTGTATGTGCATGGGTTGGCCTGTTTGCGGGCGCTGCGGGAACAATCGCCGGATCTGGTGATCGGGGCGGCGGCGGGGTTGTCGCTGGGTGAATTCACCGCGCACGCCTGTGCCGGGACTTTTGATTACGAGACGGGCCTCGATCTGGTGTTCAAGCGGGGGACATTCATGGAGGAGCAGACCGACGCGGTGGAGGGATCGATGGCTGCCATGATGGGGGGGACGGAAGAGCAAGTGCGTGCCCTGGCCGAAGCGGCGGGTGTCGACGTGGCGAATCTCAACGCCCCCGGGCAGGTGGTGCTCTCGGGATCGAAAGAGGGGATCGCGCGGGCGGTGGCGGAGGCCCGCGACCATGGGATCAAGCTGGCCAAGGAATTGACGGTGGCGGGCGCGTATCATTCCAGGCTGATGCAGCCGGCGCAGGACAAGCTCGCGGCCGAGCTGGCGAAGACCGGGATGCGGGCGCCGGAGATCCCGGTGATCTGCAATGTCGACGCGCGGGCGGTTTCGGCGGTGGAAGAGATCAAAGACACGCTGGAGCGCCAGGTGACCGGATCCGTGCGGTGGTCGGAGTCGATGCGGCTGCTGGTGGATGATGGGCACGACCGATTCGTGGAACTGGGCCCGGGCAAAGTGCTGGCCGGGCTGATGCGGCGAATCGAGAAAGGGGTGGAAGTGGTGCAGGCGGCGGATTTGGAGGGGATTGGGGCTGTCCTTGGGTGACTGGATGCGGGAGGTTTCAGGGGTCAGTGTTCAGGTATCAGTGTTCAGGTTTCAGGGCAGAAATTGACAACCCCTTCTGTGTCATCCCGCCTCCCGTTTTTCATCAGGACATCGGCGTCGGGAGCGCCGACACAAGAGAACCCTGACGCCTGAGACTTGAGACTTGAGACCAATTGCCGGATCACTGATAACCGATACCTGATACCTGACACCTGAACACTGATACCTGATAACCGATAACTCGGGCCCCCGGGCCCGCGCTTGACTCGGGGGAGGGGGGTAGTATTTTCTGGCGCGGAGAATTTCCGGTCTGGGAAAGTGGTTTTCCGGTTTGGAGGGGTGGGATTTTTCTCTGAAGGGGCAGGATAGCTCAGTGGTAGAGCAGAGGACTCATAAGCCTTTGGTCGGCGGTTCAAATCCGCCTCCTGCTACCAGACCGTCCGCGGCGGCGCCGCTCCTATGGGAATGGTTGCCCCTCTTGAAATTATGAGAGCCGCTGGCAGTGGATTTGCCACGGTTTTCCGGGGGATTGCGCGGGAATTCGAGGGCGTTTTAAATCGCCAAAATTAGTCTTGCGTCGCCTTTTAATTCCACTATATTGCGCGCTCCTTCGTGAAATCCCGCGTTATTCCGGGAAATCCAAGGTCAGTTCAGCTATCGGGCGCGCCACCGGATAAATGGCAGGGAGGGAACTCGCCGATGTTCCCGTATTTCCTGTTGTCGCGTCTCTACGGCTGGAGAATTCAGACGACAGGAAACGATGCCCACGATCAATCAACTGGTGAAGAAAGGCCGCCTCCGCAGGGTGGAGAAATCCAAGTCCCCCGCGCTGGGCAACTGTCCGCAGCGCCGAGGCGTGTGCCTCCAGGTAATGACGCGGACGCCGAAGAAGCCGAACTCGGCCTTGCGTAAAGTCGCCAAGGTGAGGTTGACCAATGGCCAGGAAGTGATCGCTTACATCGGCGGAGAGGGCCACAATTTGCAGGAGCACTCCATCGTGCTGGTGCGCGGCGGCCGGGTGAAGGATTTGCCCGGCGTCCGCTATCATATAGTGCGCGGCGCACTGGACACCCTGGGGGTGGACGGTCGAAAGCGCGGCCGTTCCAAGTATGGAGCCAAACGACCTAAAAGCGGGGGAGGAGGCGGCAAAAAATCTTCCTGATCCCTTCCAGGGACAGGAAAATTAAAGCCAGCTTCTCTTCACCCCGCTTCGAGATACGAAAAACTTCGCCATTGTTGTTAGTCCTATGTCACGAAGAAAAAGAGTTTACAGCAAACCCGAACTGCGGGATCCGCGATACGACAGCACCCTGGTCAACAAGTTGATCAGCCAGGTGATGCGCACCGGGAAACGTTCCCTGGCCGAGCGGATCGTTTACACTGCCATCGACCGCTCGAACGAAGGTTCGGAGTCCGTCGATCCCCTGGAGCTCTTGAACCGGGCGATTGAAAACGCGAAACCGCGCGTGGAGGTCAAGAGCCGCCGCGTCGGTGGCGCCACTTACCAGGTGCCGGTGGAGATTTCCGTGGACCGCCAGGAATCGCTGGCGATGCGGTGGATTATCAATGCGGCCCGCGGGCGCCGTGGCACCCCGATGCACGTCGCGCTGGCCAACGAAATTAAAGATGCCGCCACCAACCAGGGCGGCGTCGTCCGCAAGCGTGACGAGACCCATAAGATGGCGCAGGCCAACCGCGCCTTCGCCCACCTGCGCTGGTAAAAGGATTCTAGAAACCAGCCCAAGCATTCCTAAAAGCAAGAGAGCAGAACCATGACGACAGCCGTTGAAGAAAAACCGACGGAGAACCCGAATTCACCGAACCGCGAGTTTCCGCTCGAGCGGACGCGTAACATCGGGATTGCGGCGCATATTGACGCGGGGAAAACCACGCTGACCGAGCGCGTGCTCTTTTATACGGGGATGATCCACAAGATCGGCGAGGTCCACGACGGCGCGGCCACGACGGACTGGATGGAGCAGGAGCGCGAGCGCGGGATTACGATTACGTCCGCAGCGGTGACGTGCTCCTGGAAGCAGGTTCCCCAGGAAGGTGTTTACAAGATTTACGACGGTGTCGAACAGCGCGTGAACATCATCGATACACCAGGCCACGTGGATTTCACTGCGGAGGTCGAGCGTTCCCTGCGTGTGCTCGATGGCGCTATTATTGTCTTCTGCGGGGTTGCCGGCGTCCAGCCGCAGTCGGAGACAGTCTGGCGCCAGGCGGAAAAGTACCATGTGCCGCGCATTGTGTTCGTCAACAAGATGGACCGGACGGGGGCGGACTTCGACATGGTGGTGAAGGACGTCAAGGAGAAGCTCGGCGCCAAGGGCGTGCGTATTCTCATTCCCATCGGCGCGGAAGAAAATCTCAAGGGTCAGATCGACGTCCTCAACAAGAAGGCGGTGCTTTACTCCGATGACGACGTCCATGGATCCACCTACGAGGTCCAGGATCTGGATGACGCCCAGAAAGCGATTGCCGATGAGGCTTACGAAGAGATCGTGGAAGTGCTTATCGATGCCGACGATGAGATCGGAACGAAGTATCTCGAGGAAGCGGAGATCACGATCGAGGACGTCAAGAAGGCACTGCGCCGGGCGACAATTGCCAATAAGGTGATTCCCATCGCCGGCGGATCGGCTTTCAAGAACAAGGGCGTCCAATACCTGGTCGACGCCGTGGTCGATTACCTCCCGAGCCCCCTCGATATTCCGGCAGCCATCGGTCAGGACCCGGACGATGAGGAGACCAAGATTTCCGCGGAACCCAACGACAACGCGAAATTCTGCGCCCTGGCGTTCAAACTCTGGAGCGACAAGTTCGTGGGTAAGCTCGTGTTCATTCGCGTTTACGCGGGCACGGTTTCAAAGGGGGACACGGTTTACAATCCCCGGACGCGGCGCAAGGAGCGCATTGGGCGCCTGATCCGGATTCAGTCTGATGACATGAAGGACGTGGAAACCTGTTACTCCGGGGATATCGCGGCCATCGTCGGCATCAAGAACATCACGACCGGGGACACAATTGCAGAGGATGGCTATGACATCATGCTTGAGCCGCCGGCTTTTCCCGAGCCGGTTATCGCGATGTCGGTCGAGCCTAAGACCAAGGCCGACCAGGAAAAGATGGGCAACGCGTTGCAGCGCCTGTCGGAAGAGGACCCCACTTTCACGGTGCACACCGACGAAGAAACGGGACAGACGATTATTTCAGGAATGGGTGAATTGCACCTCGAGGTGATCCAGGACCGGATGAAGCGCGAGTTCAGCGTCGAGACCAACGCCGGGAAACCGCAGATCGCTTACCGTGAGACCATCACGATGGAAGCCGATGGCGAGGGCAAGCTGGTCAAGCAGACCGGTGGCCGCGGTCAATATGGCCACGTCGTCCTGAAGATTCAGCCCAACGAAAAGGGCAAAGGTTTGACGACTGAGAACAAGGTGTTCGGCGGGTCGATCCCGCGCGAATATATCAATGCCTGCATGGCGGGGATCAAGGAATCGATGCTGAATGGTATCATCGCCGGTTACCAGGTCATCGATGTCCACGTCGATCTTCTCGACGGATCCAGTCACGAAGTGGACTCCAACGAGCAAGCCTTCAAAATGGCGGCGATTTTTGCGATGAAAGACGCCTTTAAGAAAGCCAAGTCCATTCTCCTGGAGCCGATCATGGCCGTGGAAGTCACCACGCCCGAGGAGTTCCAGGGAGACTTAATCGGCGATTTGAATCGCCGCCGCGGAAGGATTCAGAACATCGAATCCAGGACCACGGTTGCAATCGTGAAGTCGGAGGTGCCTCTCGCGGAGATGTTCGGTTATTCCACCGACATGCGGACGCTCTCCAGCGGCCGGGCCTCTTACAGCATGGAGCCCTCCCACTTCGAACAAGTGCCGCAACAAATTGTCGACGAGATCGTCGAGCAGCGCGGAGCAGGAAGTTAACAGCCGGATCCGGGGTCAGCGCAACCAGAGACTCACAACACCATGGAAAATCAAAAAATCAGAATCCGGCTTCGTGCTTACGATCACAGGGCGCTCGACCGGTCTGCGCTGGAGATCGTGGACACCGCCAAGCGCACCGGCGCCCGGGTGGTGGGTCCGATTCCTTTGCCCACGCGGATCGAGAAGTTCAGCGTCAACCGTTCGCCGCACGTGAACAAGAAATCCGCGGAACAGTTCGAAATCCGGACTCACAAGAGGCTGCTGGACATTGTGGACCCGACTTCACGCACGGTGGATGAGCTCAAGAAGCTCAATCTGCCCGCCGGAGTGGATATTACGATTAAGATTTAGGTTTTTGCATATGCGTTGCGGGAGCTGCGGCGACCGCGGGAAATGAAGCCATGAGCATTGGATTACTAGGCAAGAAAGTTGGAATGACGCGCGTCTTCGACGAGACCGGCGACGCCATTCCAGTTACCGTGATCGACGTCAGTGACAACATTTACGTCCAGGTAAAGACCACGGAGAAGGATGGCTACTCGGCTGTGCAGGTCGGGTACCAGCCGCAGAAGGATGTCCGTGTCAACCTGCCGCGTCGGGGACATTTCAAAAAGTGGAATGCCGATGCCAAACGATTTGTGCGCGAGTTCCGCGCGGACACCGATGAGGAGCTGCCCAACCCTGAAGATGGAGGGCCGGGGACCGACGTGTTTCAGGCAGGCCAATTCGTGGACGTGATCGGGACTTCCAAGGGCAAGGGATTTCAGGGGGTTTATAAGAAGTTCGGGTTCGGAGGATTGCCTTCTTCCCATGGATCCATGATGCACCGTCGCCCGGGCGGTATCGGGGCCGGCAGTACGCCCGGCCGCGTTTGGAAAAACGCCAAGATGCCGGGCCGCGAGGGTGGCGATAAGATCACGGTGCAAAACCTCAAGGTGGTGCAGACGCGCCCGGAAGACAACGTGGTCCTGGTGAGCGGAGCGGTTCCGGGCGCCAAGGGCAATCTTGTGATTATCCGTCCGGCCAAGAAGAAATCGGCCCCGGATAAGAAGGCGGAATAGGATTCTTCGAGTGCGATACGATTTAAATTTTACGCAATCAACACTTTAGAACGATGGCAGGAAAAGTACTGACAATTGCCGCGGCCAAGAAGGCCAATATCGGCGTTGTGGAAGACAGCCGCGGTATGCAGGCGCTTCACGAGACGGTGACCGCGTTGCAGGCGAACCGCCGGACTGGTTCCGCCAACACGAAGACCCGTGCAGAAGTTTCCGCGAGCGGAGCCAAGCCCTGGCGTCAGAAAGGCACCGGCCGCGCCCGCGCGGGAGGCAATGCGTCTCCCATCTGGCGCGGCGGCGGCGTCGTTTTCGGCCCGCGCCCCCGCGATTACACCAAGAAACTGCCGCGCTCGGTGCGTCGATTGGCTCTTCGCAAAGCGCTAGGCGGTCGAATTCAGGATAAAGACGTCCTCACCGTCGATTCCTTCAGTGTCAGCGATGGAAAGACAAAGAGCTTTGTATCTGCGGTGAAAGCTTTGGCTGACGGCCAGAGGACACTGATTGTGGGGGCGGGTTTCGACGAGATGACTTTTCTGGCCGGCCGAAACGTGGCGGACGCGCTCCTCATGCACGCGGGTGAGGTGACCGTGGAGCAGCTCCTTTACTTTGATAAGATCATTTTGACCAACGACGCCCTGGAGATCCTGGCCAAGAGGACCGCGTAACAGGCAGGACCGGAAGCAGCAGCAGTCATGAAAGACATATTCCAGGTTATCAAGACGATTCAGTTGAGCGAAAAGGCGACCCTTCTCGGCGAGTTGAACAATGAATACGTGTTCAAGGTCGATCGCCGTGCCAACAAACTGGAAATCAAGGAGGCAGTGGAGAAGCTGTTCGGAAAGAAAGTAATCTCCGTTAATACCGCAAATTATTCCGGAAAGAAGAAGCGCGAACGCCGTTCCGATTTCGGCCGGACCGCGCACTGGAAGAAAGCGGTCGTGAAACTCAAAGAGGGGGATAAGATCGATCTCGTCTAACTGACGCCGCGGATCATCCGAGTCCCTCGACGCAAGCAAAGGAAAGACTTATGCCACTGAAAAGGTACAAACCGGTTACCCCCTCGAGCCGCTATAAAGTGTGGCCGGATTTCGAGGAGGTTACCAAGAGCAAGCCCGAGAAAAACCTCACCGAGCCGTTGAAGAAGAGCGGGGGCAGGAATAATCGCGGCCGCATTACCTGCCGTCATATTGGGGGCGGGCACAAGCGCAAGTACCGGCTCATTGACTTCAAGCGCAGTCGCCGGGACGAGCCCGCGAAAGTGATTGCCATCGAATACGATCCCAACCGGACCGCGCGGATCGCGTTGATTGAATACAAGGACGGCCAGAAGAGTTACATCCTCGCGCCTAACCGGCTCGAGGTCGGCGCCAATGTGCAGGCCGGCGAAAACGCTCCACTGGATGTCGGTAATGCCCTTCCCTTGCGCAAAATCCCGGTAAGCACGTCGGTGCACAACGTGGAAATGACCGCCGGGCGTGGCGGGCAGATCGCGCGTAGCGCCGGTCAGAGCGCCACCCTTGCGAACGTGGACGGGGTTTACGCCATGGTGAAGCTTCCCTCCGGCGAGATCCGCAAGATACATGCGGATTGTTATGCCACCATCGGCGAGGTCGGCAATCTCGAGCACATGAATGCCACCAGCGGCAAAGCCGGACGCACGCGATGGAAGGGAGTGCGCCCCACCGTGCGTGGAATGTGCATGAACCCGGTCGATCACCCCAACGGCGGTGGCGAAGGCAAGAGTAAGAGCGGCGGCGGACGACAGCACCTCAAGAGCCCCTGGGGACATACCAAGGGACAGAAAACGCGGAAGAAGACCAAGCCCAGCAACAAATTCATTATCAAGAAGCGCAAGAAAAAGAAGTAAACCGCGCCCGGGTTGTTTCCGGAACAAGATTAAAAGAACAGCACCATGGGAAGATCACTTAAGAAAGGTCCGTTTGTGGACCAGAAACTCCTTCTGAAGATCGACAAGATGAGCGAGTCCGGCGGCAAGAAGCCGATCAAGACCTGGTCGCGGCGCTCCATGATCACGCCCGACTTCGTGGGGCACAATTTCCTGGTCCACAATGGCAAGGATTTCATTCCCGTCTTCGTTTCGGAGAATATGGTCGGACACAAGTTGGGAGAGTTTGCGCCCACGAGGCGGTTCGTAAGCCACGGCGGGCACACGGTCAAGGCGGCCAAATAAATCGGAAATCGGAAATCGGAATTCGGAAATTTAGAATGAGACCTCACACCCACATCAGCAGATGCGCGATGCTCGTGGCGGCTTTTTGGCTCGCCGGCGGGACGGGGGAGGTCTTGGCCCAGACGGACTCGCAATTGGAAGCCACGGAAGCCCGGGCGACACTGCACGCCGCTCTTGCCAAGATCACGGATCTCAAAGGGCAGGTGGCACGGCTGGAGTCCGCCAACCTGGCCGCGGGTGAAAGCCTGGCGGCGGCCAACGCCGAAGCCCGGCAGCACGCGGAGTCTTACCGGGCATTGCGGCTTCAGATGGAGGCCCTCGGTGTGGATGTGATCAAACCGGATTCCACGGGGATCCAGCAGCGACTTTTAAAAGCGGTCAGCGACAATCGCCTGCTCGAGGAAGAGAAAGCGGCCCTTTCGGAGCGCCTCATGTCCCTCTCCGAAGCCGCCCTCAGCTTTATGAGCACGGCAGTGAGTCCCGCTGCGGAAGACCGCATGGCGATGGAAGAGGAAATTCGCGCGGCTGCCAGCGCCCTCGGCACCGGACCGGCTCCGCGTTCACAACAGGCCCGCGCGCTGGAAGAAGCGCAGGTCGTCGGTCTTAAGCCGGAGTTTGGCTTGCTGGTGTTGGATGCCGGTGAGAAGAGCGGAGTGCGCATCGGGATGCCGCTGGAAGTGCTTCGCAGAGACCGGATTATCGGCACCGCGCTGGTGGTGGACGTCCGCAGCACAATTTGCGGTGCGCTGGTGCAGCAAATTGGGCAACCGGGAGAAAGCGTCCAATTGGGAGACCAGGTGCGCGTTCGGATGCAGAAGGCAATCCAGTAAATCAACGAAAAGAGACACCAAGGGATGGAAGTCAAATCCACAACCAAATTCGCTAGAATCTCACCGCTGAAAGCGCGTGACGTCGCGCGCGAGATCCAGGGCCTGCCCGTCTCCCAGGCGCTCGACATCCTCACATTCACACGGCGCAAGGCTGCGTTCCTGGTGAACAAAACTTTGAAGTCGGCTATCGCCAACGCGGAGAACAATCACGAGCTCGCCGTGGACAGCCTGGTGATCAAGGAGGCCGTGGTAGGCGCTGGACCGGCATTCCGCCGGCACAAGCCGCGTGCCCGGGGATCAGCGGGGGCCATCCGCAAGCGCACCAGCCATATTTGCATAACCCTCAGCGACGAACTTGAAATCCCGGAGCCGCGCAAGCGTAAGGCGACCGTGAAAACCAAGCGCAAGCGTCGTCTGGCGGCAGCCGCCGCGGCGGCCAAGGCGAAGAAGAAGCCCGCGCCCGCCAAGCAGGAGAAAGCGCCCGAGGAAGAAGACAAGCCCGAAGCCTCCACGGAAGAAACTCCGGCCGCTGCGGAAGCGAGTGCCGAAGCGCCCGCTGAGACCCAGGCGCCCGTGGAAGAAACCAAGGAATCTGCGGAAGAATAATGGAGCCCGAGGGAATCGCCCGGGCACCTGACCGATCACGACGAAGAAATCTAATCCAGGACACCAACCGACTATGGGACAGAAAGTAAATCCAGTGGGCTACCGCCTCGCCATCAACCACGATTGGCGTTCGAAGTGGTATGCGCCGGAAGAAGAGTTTGCCGAGCATCTGCACAGCGATCTCAAGATTCGCAATTATTTGAAGGAAAAGTTGCAGTTCGCGGCGGTGTCGAAAATTCTCATCGAGCGCGCCTGGAACAGCCTTCGGGTGACGCTTTTTACCGCGCGCCCGGGGCTTGTCATTGGCCGCAAAGGCTCTGAGATCGAGCGCATGACGGGCGAAGTTTCCAAGATGTGCGGCGGTAAGCAGGTCAAGGTCGATATTTTTGAAATCAAGCAGCCTGAACTCGATGCGCAATTGGTCGCCGAAAACGTTGCGCTCCAACTGGAGCGACGCATTTCCTTCCGGCGCGCGATGAAGCGCGCCTTGCAGACTACCATGGATTTCGGCGCGGAAGGGATTCGACTGCGTTGCGCCGGCCGCCTGGGCGGATCGGACATTGCCCGCGCCGAGTGGTATCGCAAGGGTAAAGTTCCGTTGCAGACGCTGCGGGTCCCCATTGACTACGGATTCGCCGAGGCACGGACAGTCTACGGAATCATCGGAGTAAAGTGCTGGATCAATAAGAAGGAAGAAGAGCCTCAAAAGGAAAGCCGTCACGGTTACACGCCCGGGTCCACCGTGAGCGCTGGATAATGGCGCGCGCCACGAGAGTTCCGATAAGCTACCCACAGCCACCAATTTTAGCAGAGCAGGAGAAGTAAAATGCCGTTGATGCCCAAAAAAGTGAAGTTCCGCAAATCCCAGCGGGGAAACCGCGGGGGAAACGCGCAGCGCGGGACCGACGTGTCTTTTGGCGATTTCGGCCTGCAGTGCCTGGGACGCGGCTGGATCAACAGCCAGCAGATCGAAGCCTGCCGTGTGGCAATCAACCGGGACCTCAAGAGAAAAGGCAAGGTCTGGATCCGTATTTTCCCGCACAAGCCGACCACCTCTCGCCCCCCGGAAACACGAATGGGGAAGGGGAAAGGTGCGCCCGAGAAATGGGTGGCCGTGGTGCGGCCCGGGACCATGCTTTTTGAAGTGGCAGGTGTCAGTGAAACGGCGGCGAAAGCGTCGATGCGCCTGGCTGCGAACAAATTGGGAATCAGGACTCGATTCGTGGTGCGCGACTGACGCTTGGACCGGCATTGCTCAGCCGCTGTCTCCTCAAGGCGGAAGACGAAAGATGAAAATCAAAGAACTCAAAGAACTCAGTAACGAAGAATTGGTGACGCGCCGGCGCGACCTGAAGCACGAGGTTTTGAACCTGCGTGTCCAGCAGCAGAGCGGCCAGTTGGAGAACCCCGCCCGCCTGCGGACGGTGCGGCGCGAAGTTGCGCGGATTGAAACCATCCTCACCGGCCGGCGGCAGGAGGCGGCAACGACGGCGGTCGCGGCCAAGTAAAATAATGCGCAAGCGCCGGCGGCCCGGTCCCCGGATACACGATTCAGCACAGGGATAGAGAAATATCATGAGCGAAGAAGAAAGCACCACGCCGCCTGAAGTCCCGGCGGAGAAGGCTCCGGCCGCAACTAAATCCGCGCCGGCGCCCGCCGAGAAGGCTGGGGAGGATCGAGGTATGCGCAAGACGCGCGTCGGCATCGTGACCTCCGATAAGATGCACAAAACTATCGTGATCAACGTGGTGCGACGTGTGCCGCATCCGCACTTCAAGAAGATCATCAAGCGCACGACCAAGCTTTACGCGCACGACGAAAAAGAAGAAGCCGCCGTGGGCGACCGGGTGCGGATCGTGGAGAGCCGGCCTCTCAGCAAGAAGAAGCGTTGGCGCCTTTTGGAAGTCCTCGGCCATTAAAACGGTCAAGCGCCGCTGCCAGCGGCTAGATATGGAGATAACGGAATAGCTTTAAGACAGGGATTGACACCATGATCCAGATGGAATCCAAATTGCAGGTCGCCGATAACACCGGCGCCCGGATTGCCAAGATGATTGGCGTGCTCGGCAAACGCACCAAGAGTGCGGGTGTGGGCGACATCATTACGGCACACGTGCGTGAATCCACGCCCACCGCCAACGTCAAGAAGGGCGAAGTGGTCCAGGCGGTGGTCGTCCGGACTGCCTCGCCTATTCGCCGGCCTGACGGATCCGTGTTGCGCTTTGACCGCAACGCCATCGTGATTATCGACAAGGACCGCAATCCCCGGGGCACGCGTATTTTCGGGCCGGTGGCCCGGGAGCTCCGGGAAAAGAATTTCATGAAAATAGTATCCCTGGCGCCGGAGGTGTTATGAGCAGGATCAAGACTCACGTAAAAAAAGGCGACAAAGTCGAGGTGGTGGCCGGGAACTTTCGAGGATCCGCAGGCACGATCCTCCAGGTCTATCCGTCGAAGAACCAAGTCATTATCGAAGGGGTGCGCATGATCAAGAAGCACGCGCGCAAGTCCCAGGACCGGCCGGACGGAGGGATTGTCGAGCGCGAGGGGCCGATCCACATTTCCAACGTAAAACTCATTGAGAAAGCTCAGAAGTAGCCCAGTTTAAAGACCTCCCTGAAGCGGGGAGGCCCAACGATTTCACACCCAGACCCATGGTTCCGAACTTACTCAAAGACTATAACGAGAAAGTGGCGCCGGCTTTGAAGGAAAAGCTGGGGCTCAGCAACGTCAACGAGATCCCCCGGATCGAGAAGTTGGTGATCAATTGCTGTGTGGGCCGGGAAGCGGAACGCAAGCAAGCCGTGGAAGACGCCGCCACCGAGCTGGCCCGGATTACCGGTCAACGCCCCGTGGTGACGCTCGCCAAGAAGAGTGTCTCCAACTTCAAGCTGCGCGAAGGCGAAGTGCTGGGAGTCAAGGTGACGCTCCGGGGCCGCAGGATGTTTGAATTCCTCGAGCGTCTCATCAAGACGGCGATCCCCAAGATCCGCGACTTTCGCGGTGTGCCGGTCAAGAGTTTTGACGGGCATGGAAATTACACCCTGGGTGTTTCCGATCAGACGATTTTTCCGGAGGTCGAGCTGGATAAAGTGAAGCGCAACCTCGGGTTCGATATCACCTTCGTCACGACCGCGACGACCGATGCGGCAGCCCGGATGCTGCTCGAGGAAACAGGGATGCCCTTCCGTAAGCCGCAGGAGCAAGCCGGTTAGGCGAATCCTGGAGACGATCAAAGTAATTTAGTTCCATAGTAAGATAATTTTTCCACCGGTCCCATGAGTGTATTGACAGACCCCATCTCCGACTTTCTGACACGGCTCAAGAATGCCAGCCGCGCGAGGAAGGAAGGTTTCACCGCCCCTTATTCCCGGATCAAGGCGGACATCGCCCGGATTCTTCAGGAAGAAGGATATATTTGGACCTATGAGGTGGAAACCGGAGGAAAGTTTCCCGAAATCAAGGTGAAGACGAAATTCGTCGATGAGGCGCCGGCGTTGACCGATTTGAAACGCGTCAGCAAGCCGGGGCGGCGCGAATACGTGCAATCCGACGAAATTCCCCGGGTGCTCGGTGGCATGGGAATTTCCATTCTCTCTACTTCGAAAGGAATCATGACCGGTCACAAGGCCCGCTCCCAGAAACTGGGAGGGGAAGTGCTGGCGCACGTGTGGTAATCCAGATCGAGGAGAATCACCCACAGAAAAAATCAAGTCAGAAACGATTGAGCCATGTCCAGAATCGGAAATAAACCGGTTGAGCTGCCCGAAAAAGTCTCCATCAACGTGACCGGGGAAGGCCATGTCGTCGTGGAGGGGCCCAAGGGAAAATTGGAATGGGATCTTCCTTCCGGAATCGCCGTGGAGCCGGGGGACGGAGTCGTGTCCGTCAAGCGCACCGAAGAGAATCGCAAGACGCGCGCCCTTCACGGCACTGCCCGCAGCCTTATTGCCAACATGGCGCAAGGAGTCCACGAGGGTTTCGTCAAGGAATTGGAGATCCAGGGCGTCGGCTTTCGCGCCGCGGTCAAAGGCAAGGCTCTCGATTTGAGCCTCGGCTTCTCGCATCCTATTTTGCACCCCATTCCCGAGGGGATCACCGTGACCGTTTCCGAAAACACCAACATCCGGGTCGAGGGCACCGACAAGCAGGTCGTAGGACAATTCGCTTCGGATGTGCGGAGTTACTATCCCCCCGAGCCTTACAAGGGAAAAGGCGTGCGATACAAAGACGAGTATGTGCGTCGCAAGGCCGGTAAGAGTGTGCAGTAAGCAGAGAGTTCCGCCCGAAGCCCGGGCATTCGCAAACCATTCAAAGTCATCATGAGTCAGTTCAATCGAAAACGAGCCAGACAACGGATTCATCGCCGTATCCGGAAAAAGGTGGGAGGCACGACGACGCGCCCGCGGCTCGCCGTGCACATTTCCAACCGTTACGTGTACGCGCAGGTCATTGATGACGCTGCCGGCAAGACGCTGGCGGCGGCTTCGTCCCGCGAGACCGAAGTGAAGTCCAAATCCACGAATGTGGATACGGCCGCAAAGGTGGGAGCGCTCATTGCGAAGCGATCCAAGGCTGCGGAGATTTCCGAGGTTGTTTTCGACCGGGGCGGACATATATTCCACGGCCGGATTAAGGCCCTCGCCGACGGCGCGCGCGAGGGAGGGCTGAAGTTTTAGTTAGGCGAGCAGATCATGGATACAGATACCGAACCCAAGGCCGATCCTCCGGCCGAAACCCCGGAACCCGAGGCTCCCGCTGCGGCTGAACCTGCCGCGGAAAGCGCTCCTCCGGAGACTCCTGCCGCGGAAAGTGCTCCCCCGGAGACTCCCGCCGCGGAAGCGGCACCGGAACCCGCCGCCGAAGAAAAGCCCGCCGCGGAACCTGCTCCTGCTGAGGAGGTCAAGCCCGCTGCCTCTGACGGCGACGGCGCCGCGGAGGAACCCGCGCCCAAGAAGAAAGAGGACGCCACCACCGCGGCTGCCAGGATGCTGGCGGAAGATCTCGGTGAAAAGGAAGAGAAACCGGAATTCGTCGAGAAAGTGGTTTTCATCAACCGGTGCGCCAAGGTCGTCAAAGGCGGCCGTCGCTTCAGTTTCAGCGCCCTGGTCGTCAGCGGCGATCGCGAGGGCAAAGTCGGATACGGATTCGGCAAGGCGAACGAAGTTGCCGAGAGCATTCGCAAAGCCAGCGACGCATCCAGGAAGAACATGATCAAAGTCTGCGTACAGGAGAACACCATTCCGCACGATGTGGTGGGCGAGTTTGGCGGTGGAAAAGTGCTCCTGCGGCCCGCGTCACCGGGAACCGGCATTATCGCCGGGGGAGGAGTGCGCGCCGTGATCGAGGCTGCGGGAATCAAGGATGTGCTTGGGAAATCGTTGGGCTCGAATAATCACGCCAACGTTGTCAAAGCGACGCTCGAGGCCCTTCGATCCCTGCGCGGCCGCGATGAAATTTACAGTCTGAGAGGTAAGAAAACACGTGCCCGCAAGGCGCTCTGAAACGAGTATCCTTTGCACCAAGAGTAATCAATTTTATGAGACTCCACGACTTAAAACCCGCTCCCGGAGCCCGGCATCGCAAGAAGCGCGTGGGTTGCGGCGAAAGTTCCGGCCACGGAAAAACCAGCGGCAAAGGCCACAAGGGCCAGAAGAGCCGCTCCGGCGCCTCGCAGCGTCCCGGTTTCGAAGGCGGCCAAATGCCCCTGGCCCGGCGCCTTCCCAAGCGCGGGTTCAATAACGCCCGATTCAAGACGCAGTATGCCGTGGTCAACGTCAGCCTGCTCGAAGAGCGATTTGAGGACGGGGCGGTCATCAATGAGACTACGCTGCGGGAAGCGCGGGTCGTCAAAGGCCGCTACGACGGGATCAAGCTTCTCGGTGACGGGGACTTGAAAAAGAAATTCACCGTGGAAGTCGACAAGATCAGCGCGACCGCCCGCGAGAAAATCGAGAAAGCCGGCGGATCCTGCGCCGAACCGGCCAAAGCCCCTAAGGCTGAGCCGGCCAAAGCCGCCAAGGCTAAATCAGCGAAAGCCACAAAGTAAAGGGTGCCGCGGGAGGGGAGGGCAGAGTCTCTCCAGTGAGTGACGCGATCAATGGGAGAGAGAACGCAGTCCAAAGGAGCGGCGCTGAGCTGAATCGTCTCCGCGCGACCCCCACGCGAGACCGCCCCCGCTGCCTGGAACCAACCTGATGATTTCTGCATTTGCAAACAGCCTCAAAATCCCGGAACTCCGGGAGAGGATTTTTTTCACCCTGTCGATGATCGTCATCGTGCGGATCGGGACCGCGATCACTCTTCCCGGAGTGGATCCCACGGTCCTCCAGGAGTGGCTGCGCGAATTCGCGATGGGGGACGAGTCCGACCGCGGGGCTGCGGCGGTCACCGCCCTGTTGAATGTCTTCAGCGGCGGGGGGCTTCAGAACTGCGCCATTTTCGCCCTGGGGATCATGCCTTACATCAGCGCATCTATCATGATGCAGCTGCTGACGGCGGTGGTGCCCAAGCTCAGCAAGCTGGCCCGCGAAGACGGCGGCCGGCAGAAGATCACCATGTACACGCGCTACGTCACCATCGTGCTGTGTCTGTTCCAGGGTTATCTGCTCGCCAAGTCTCTCGTCAATCCGCAGTCGAATATCTTTCTCCAGGGCCTCAGCGATATCATCGAGAGATCGGGTCGTGAACTCGTGCCCGAGCCGGGTGTTACCTTCCTGTTCGTGGCGGTCGTCACCATCACCGCGGGAACCCTGCTCCTCATGTGGATCGGGGATCAGATTACCGAGCGCGGGGTCGGTAACGGGATCTCCCTGATCATCACGGTAAACATCATCTCCGGCTTACCGGGCGCCCTGGTCCAGGTGTGGAACAGTTTCATTGTCGGCGCAGGGCGCACCACTGTCATGAATCCCATTATCCTGGTGGTGTTACTGGCGTTTCTGCTGTTCGTGATCGGGGCGGTTATTTCCATCACCCAGGCCCAGCGTCGCATCAGTATCCAGTACGCCAAACGAGTGGTGGGCCGGAAAGTTTACGGCGGGCAGACCCAGTACATGCCTTTGAAGCTGAATTATTCCGGGGTCATGCCCATCATTTTCGCCCAGGCGATCCTGCTCTTTCCGGCGCAGATCGTGGGGATGGCCTTTCCGGGACAGGCATGGGCGGCCAAGCTCTCCCAGAATCTTACCGGCGGGCCGATGTATTACATCCTTTCGGCCCTCATGATCTTCTTTTTCAGTTATTTCTGGGTGGCGACCATGTTCCAGCCCAACCAGATCGCCGACGATCTCAAGCGGAACGGCGGGTACATTCCCGGGGTGCGACCCGGGAAACCTACCGCAGAGTTCCTGGATTACACCATGAGCCGGCTCACTTTCGCGGGGGCGATTTTCCTGACCGCGGTCGCCCTGTTGCCGGCATTGTTGACGACAAAGCTCGGCGTGCCCGCGCTGGCGGCACAGTTCTTCGGGGGGACCAGTCTTCTCATTCTCGTGGGGGTCCTTCTCGATATGATGCGTCAGATTGAGACCCATCTCATTCAGCGTCATTATGACGGCTTTCTGCGCAAGGGCCGCATCCGAGGCCGCAGCGAGCGGCCGGGCCGTGCGGGAACACCGGCCCTGGCGTCCGGCGGCAACGGGATGCTCTACATCTACCTGCTCATCGCGGTCCTCATCATCGCGGGGATGAGTTATTACGTGTACGACCGGATGAACTAGGGTGCGGCTGCGTGGCGCGCATAAAAATGGTGGCTAAAAAGGCCGAAAACGCCCTATATTGGCCCGGCGAATCGGATGGATCTGAACGATTGCGTCGAATCGTTGTGGCTGCGAAAGAAAAGTAGCTGCGGCATCCTGCCGCAGTCCCAAGCAGATTCTGTCCCGATTCGTCGGGAGAAGCCGCAGCTGCATTATAAACACATCATAAAGACTTAGTGGAGCGATTTTCGTGATCCCGATACGGAAGGGCAAACAACTCGACATGATGCGAACCGCCGGCCGCGTGGCCAGCGAAGTGCTCCAGCGGGTGGCCCGTGAAGTGCGGCCGGGGGTCACGACCCGGGAAATCGACGAGGCGGCCGCGCAATTCATGGCGGAAGCGGGCTGCATCAGCGCGTTTCTGGGGTATCGGGATTTCCCCGGACAGATCTGCATCTCGCTCAACGAGGAGGTGGTGCACGGAATCGGCGGGGACCGGCGCATTCAATATGGGGACATCGTCAAGATCGATGTCGGCGTGATTAAGGACGGCTGGGTTGGGGACAACGCGTTGACGGTGCCGGTGGGAGAGATTCCGCCCGAGGTGCGCCGGCTGCTGGAGGTTACCGAGGAATCGTTGCACGTGGCCATCGACCGCGCCCGCGCGGGTCGCAAGCTGGGAGATCTGTGTCACTCTGTGGAGAAGCACGTCCTCGACAACCACATGAGCGTGGTCCGGGAGTTCGTGGGGCACGGCGTGGGCCGGAAGTTGCATGAAGAGCCGCAGATTCCGAACCACGGCCGGCCGGGGACGGGCCCGCGTTTGCAGGAGGGCATGATCCTGGCGATTGAGCCCATGGTGAACCTTGGCACGGAGAAGGTAAAAATCCTCGCCGACAACTGGACGGTGGTGACCTTGGATGGGAAACCGTCGGCGCACTTCGAGCACACGGTCCTGGTGACCGCCGATGAGCCCGAGATCCTCACCTGGCGCGAACGGCTCGCGGCGGTGTAGAGGGGCCGCTGCGCGTCGGTTTGAGGGTTCCTTCGACTCCATCGGCAAACTAGGGGCGGGCAGGTTCCGGGTTCCGGGTTGGCAGGTTGGTCGATGCGGAGGATTTGGAGTGCGCCGGCTCGACGGCGCTTTGGATGGCGATGGGGCGGCTGGATCGACTCTGGCGGCGCCTTCTAAGCTTGCGCGTGCGAAAGCGGCGTCGAGCCGCCGCAGTCCAAAGCGCTCTCAGGGGGAGCGATGGCCAGAATCCCCATAATGGCTAGAGGCCCAAGCCGGGCGCGGGAGACGGGCCGGGGCGCCCGGGCTGAGAGTGGGTCCATTGGGCCGCAAACCATTGAAAAAAAGAGGAAAAATCGCATTCCCATCTTGCCTGGGGGAGAAAATGTGATAAACGTTTGCTCCGCCCGTGGGGGCAGGGCAGGGGAGCGTCCACCTCGTGGGCCGTTTCACGCGCCGCACCACGGTCCGGGGGCCGGGGAACCGGCCCACTCGTCCTCCCCCGGAGGACCCCATTTTTCCAGAATCATGAAGGTCAAAGCATCTGTAAAACGACTCTGTGCCGATTGCCGGATTATCCGGCGGGCCGGTGTCGTCCGGGTTATCTGCAAGAACCCGCGACACAAGCAGCGCCAGGGCTGAACCCGGCATCTCCCCGAACCCGCATTCCGATTTCCACCCTTTCGAACGATTTACCATGGCGAGACTGCTAGGAGTTGAGATACCCAACGAGAAGCGCATCGAAGCATCGCTCCCGTATATTTACGGCATCGGCCCATCGACCAGCCGCAAGATTCTCGACCAGGCCGGCATTGATCCGAACACGCGCACCGGCGAACTTACGGACGAACAGATCACGCACATCGTGCACGTGATTACCTCGAACAACGTGATGCTCGAGGGAGACTTGCGGCGCGATGTGCAATCGCACCTGAAGCGTCTTAACACGATCAACTGTTACCGCGGCATGCGCCATCGCAAGGGCCTTCCAGTGCGTGGTCAGCGGACTTCCACCAATTCGCGGACGCGCAAAGGCAAGCGCCGCACGGTGGGCGTAACCCGCAACCCGAACGCCAAGAAGGGCAAAGTGTAATCCTCTTTCCTTTGATTTGATCCATGACCGACGAAGAATCAGGTAAGCCGGAAGAGCAGGCTCCCGAAGAAGCAGCTCCCGAGAAGACGCCTTCGGCGGAAGCTCCCGCCGGGCCTGCGAAAGAATCGAAACCGGAGAAGGCCGCTCCTGCGGCGAAGGAAACTCCCGCAGCCGAGGCGGCTCCTAAGAAAGCCGAGGAAGCCAAGCCAGGCGAAGCCAAGCCAGGCGAAGCCAAGCCAGGCGAAGCCAAGCCAGGCGAAGCCAAGCCCGGCGAAAAGGAGGGCAAGGGGAAGAGCGACGTCTTCAAGTTGCTCGATCCCAGCGCGGGTGAAAGCCCCAAGATTCTCAAGGCCAAGGGCAGCAAAAATGTGCACGCGGGGATTGTGCATGTGATGGCGACTTTCAATAACACCATCGTGACGGTGAGCGATTCCAACGGGAACGTGTTGGGATGGTCCAGTTCCGGCAAGATGGGCTTTCGTGGTTCCCGCAAGAGCACCGCTTACGCCGCCCAACTGGTTTCCCAGGATGCGTGCCGGCAGGCCATGAGCCACGGATTGCGCCAGGCGGAAGTCCGGGTCAAAGGTCCGGGCGCCGGCCGCGAGTCAGCGGTGCGCGCGGTCCAGGCGATCGGCATCGACGTGATCCTCATTAAAGACGTGACCCCCATTCCGCACAACGGTTGCCGGCCTCCCAAGGCGCGCCGAGTCTGATTTCCCCGGTCCCGCTTCGCGAAGCAACCCGCACTCACTCAATTCGATTTCTCATGGCAAGGTATACCGGTCCCAAAGACAAAATCAGTCGCCGTTTCGGCATTCCCCTGTTCGGCCCCACCCGGGCCCTGGAGCGACGCAGTTACGGACCCGGAATGCATGGTTCGCGGCGCGGACGCCAGAAGAAATCGGATTACTCCATCGCCTTGGCGGAGAAGCAGAAGCTTCGCCTTCAGTACGGGCTCCTGGAGAAGCAATTCCGCCGCACCTTTAAGGAAGCCGCGCGCAGGCGTGGCGTCACCGGCGAAATCCTGCTGCAGTTCCTGGAGCAGCGCCTCGACAACGTCGTCTTCCGCCTCGGCATGGGGAACACCCGCAACGCCGCCCGTCAGTTGGTGAATCACGGTCACATCCTGGTGAACGGCCGGCGCGTGGATATTCCGTCTTTCCGCTGCAAATCCGGAGACGTCATCACGGTGAGAGACAATCCCCGCTCCCAGCAGTTGGCGATGCGATCGCTGGATTTGACCCAGGCGGTGCCGCTTCCGGATTGGGTGACCATGGACCGCGACGCTCTCATTGGGACGGTGGCACGCATCCCCACTCGTGACGAGATCGATCCGCTAGTCAACGAGCAGCTGGTGGTCGAGTTGTATTCGCGGTAATTTGGGCGGCCGGGAGGGAACACCTTGTTCCATTTCCCCGGCATTCGCGGCAACGACGAAGCGTTGCCCCCCATTGCGGCAACGACGAGGCGTTGCCCTCCATTGCGGCAACTACAAAGCGTTGCCCTCCTTCTATTGTTCGATGAAGGCGAGCGCCTTGTCGTAACTGCACCCCTCCAGGAAGTGCGCGAGGCGTGGGGGCACGTCGTTACCCAGTGAGGCCTGGTGCGCGACGATTTCTTCGCTGACCGCTTTAAGGGCGGCGAGATGCGCCTCGGGGTCGCGGTCGCGAAAGCCGTGGTCGGCGATGACCTCGAGACGCCGGCGCAGCAGCACGGCAAGGGGTTGGAAGCGGGTTTTTTCCTCTGGTGAAAGGCTCATAGGGTGTCGGTCCGGCCGGGGTAATTTACGGGGCCTCTGGCAGGATGGAAACGGGAAAATCGGCCGGGGGGGAACGAACCTCTCCCGATACCATCGGGATTCAGAACGAGTCTGGAGACCCGTTCTCCGGCCTTGATTCGTTCTCCTGGCATAATCTTTGACTCGCGCGGGGATTCCGCGCATTCTCTGCTCCGAAGCAAGACGGAGGGGTCCGCGACATGGAGGTTCACGATTTTTTCAAGCCGGCCGACTGGCTGGTGGTTTTTGGGTATTTGGGACTGACGACGCTGGTGGGGCACCGCATGCGCGGAAAACAGGCTTCCATCCATGACTTCTTCCTGGGGGGTCGATCGCTGCCTTGGCTGGCGGTCACAGGTTCCATTATCGCCACCGAGATCAGCGGGGTGACATTCATCGGGGTACCGGGCACGCTATTCGCGTTACACGGAAATTTCACGTATTTGCAGTGGGCGATCGGGTCGATCCTGGCGCGGATCCTCGTGGGGATGTTTTTCGTCCGGGTTTACTACGAGCGGGAGATATACAGTCCCTACGACTACATGGGTTACCGGCTGGGGAACTCGGCCAAGGTTCTGGCGACGATCATTTTCAAGGTGGGGAGCATTCTCGCGCAGAGCGTGCGGGTGCTGGTGGCGGCGATTCCGCTGCGGGTGGTGACGGGAATGGAGATGTGGCAATCGATCATCGTGATCGGAATTTTTGCGATCACCTGGACGCTGATGGGCGGGATGCGGACGGTAATCTGGACGGACGTGATGCAGTTCCTGCTGTTCGCGTTCGGAGGGATATTCGCGTTTGTCTGGATAGTGAGTTCGTTGAACGGAGGCTTGAGCGAGTTTTATGAGACGGCCTCGCGATTCGGGAGGCTGGAGATCTGGGACCTGCGGTTACAGAAGGACCTGCAGTTTACGTTTTGGGTGGCGATCATCGCGGTGCCATTTCAGAACCTGGGCATTTTCGGGACGGACCAACTGATGGCGCAGCGGATGTTCTGCTGCAAGAGTGCGCGCGATGCCTCGAAAGCGATTATCGTCAGCTCGGTCGGGCAGATTGTGACATTAATGATGTTGCTGGTGGGGGCGGCATTGTTCGTGCACTACCAGAGCCAGCCATTTACGGATATGGAGTTGCAAACGGTGTTCGACGCGGACGCAGCAGCGGTGGCGGAAATTCGGGCGGACGCGGTTTACCTTGAGAATCCTGAGACGAAGGAGGTTTCGGGCGTGATCCAGCCGGGGCAACGCGATTTTGTATTTCCGATGTGGGTCGTGACGGTGCTGCCGGTGGGGCTGAGCGGGCTGATCCTGGCGGGGGTGTTTGCGGCGGCGATTTCGAGCCTGGACTCGATCCTGGCGGCGTTAAGTCAGACCACGTTGTCCTTGATCTATCACCCGGAGCGTGGAGATGTGGGCTTGAGCGAGCGGCAGTTGCTGCGGAGATCGCGGATGCTGGTGATCGGCTGGGGACTGGTCTTGACGGGGTTCACGTTTTTTCTGAACGCGGTGCGGGAGGGCATTCCCATCTTGCCGCTGGCGTTCGGGATGACGAGTTACACCGTGGGACCGATGCTGGCGATATTCTTGGCGGCGATGTGGGGCAAGGGGAGTGTCCGCGGGTTATTCGTGGGCGCGGCCCTGTCATTTATCCTGGTGTTATTTGTGAGGACGGACATCTGGGTGCTGGTGATGAAGGCCGGATGGATCCGGCCGGAGACACTGGCTCAGTTGCCGACGTATGAGTTGGTGGGCGAATCGATTCGGTCGACGCTTTCGTATGTCTGGATGTGGCCGTTGACCGCGATCGTGACTTTGTTGTGCGGCTTAATGATTCCGCGGAGTGCGAACGCGGTGTCGGATGCGAAATCCTAACACGCACATCCATAGGAAAAGTGCGTGTGCAAAATTTGCAAATGCGCCGGGTTGTTTTCGGTTAACTTTTTATCGGTGCCGAACTGACGCGCGCCGGCGTTTTTTTAATAATTGGAGTCCTTTTGAGAGCCGCGTTTCACGCCTAGTTATTCATGTTCCACGGAAAAAAGTGTGCGTGTGTGCATAAATTTTCTTGTTCACCGGGCGACGGGTTTCTAGACTCGCTTTTGTTACGGCAGCAGAGAGATCAACCCGGGGAGGGGGCCGAGATTATTCGGTAACTCGCGGGGTTGTTTAAGCTCTCCCCCCACCGTGTCCGCAGTTCCACCTTTCTCCCGAGAAGATGTCTTTCTCTCAGGCAGGGTGTCTTTGCGTCCAGTTGGGGTGAGTATTGCAGTTTTCTTTAACAACCAGCTAGTTACGCAATAACGGAGGCTCGAGTTTTTCAAAACCACGCGTCGATAGGCGCGACGATACGAAAGAGCCAGGCTGGCGCGAGGCAGATCTGGCTTTTTGGTCGACCCGAGCTCCGAGCTAAATTTCTTAACGTGGAAAGAACAGTGATGCCAACCGGTCTGAATTCGATATGGGACGAGATCTGTGACTCCGTGAAAAGCATGGTCAGTGGGGATACTTATGAGCGTTGGTTTTCCAAGACCAGGCTGATTGAGGCCTCGGAAGATGTCATCACTGTTGAAGTGCCGAGTAATATTTACAAGTTGTGGATCGAGAGTAATTACGACGCCATTCTGGGGAGCAGCATCGCCAAGGTCCTCGGGCATCCGCGCCGGGTGGAGTTTCAGTTTTCCGAGCCGGAGGAGAAGCCTGCGCGCGACGCCGGCGAGGCAGGGCTGGCCGAAGTGCCGACGCCGGCCGAGGACGGGAACGGCGCGGCGGATGAAAAGTCCAGCGAACTCATTAAGCAGGGCCTTGAAGAAGGCGGCAGGCCCACCCGGAAAGGGATGAATGGCGCCGCCAAGGGTCTCAACGGTAAGAACACCTTTGAATCCTTCGTGGTGGGCAGCAACAACAAGTTTGCCTGGGCGGCGGCCAGGGCGGTCGCGGAATCTCCGGCAATGAACTATAACCCCCTCTTCATTTACAGCGGAGTGGGTCTCGGCAAAACGCACTTGATGCACTCCATCGGGCAGGCAATCCTGAAGCGCAACAAGCGGGCGAAAGTCCTTTACGTCACCAGTGAGGTCTTTACCAACGATTTTATCGACGCGCTGCAGACGAATTCCCTGGTGCAGTTTCGCAAGCGCTATCGGAAAGCGGATGTCCTGCTGATCGACGATATCCAGTTCGTAGCCCGCAAGGAAGCGACTCAGGAGGAGTTTTTCCACACCTTTAATTCATTGTCGGACGGACATAAACAGATCGTCCTGTCCAGCGATCGTCCCCCCAGCGAGATCGCCAATCTTGAGCGTCGGCTGGTTTCACGTTTTGAATGGGGGCTGACGGCCGAGGTGCAGCCTCCGGACATGGAGACAAGGGTCGCCATTCTGCGGAAGAAAATGGAGGACTGGCAGGTCACGGTGGACGATGAAGTCGTGAACTTTCTCGCGGAAAAAATCCGCAGCAACGTGCGCCGGCTCGAGGGCGGCCTGATGCGGGTGGCCTCGTATTTCTCCCTGACCAAGGACGAGGTCAACGAGGAGGCGCTCGAGGATCTCCTCAAGGACATCCTCCAGGAGGAAGCCAAGGAGGTCGTTACCATCGACCAGATCCAGAAACGCGTCGCCGAGTATTACGATGTGCGCATCGCGGACATGATGAGTAAGCGGCGTCCTGCCAACATCGCATTTCCTCGCCAGGTGGCAATGTATCTGGCACGACAGCTCACGGATTCCTCGCTCAATGAGATTGGGGACGCCTTCGGGGGCCGCGATCACGGCACGGTGATCCACGCGATCAAGACGGTGAAGGCGAAAATGGAGCTGAAGAAGGAAATCCGGCAGGCGGTCTCTTTCCTTCACGATCGAATTCGCGAGTAAAGGGCCGAAATTCTAGGAAACCGAGTTTCCACCTCAGGGGCTCCGGCGGACACCGGGTAAGGGGAGTTGAGGCCCCGCCGGTCAGGCCGGGGCCCTTGATTTTTCCCGGCCGGCGCTTTCCACGGTTTTGATTAGACACGGGGTTTTTTCCGTACAATAATCCTCCCGAAACCGGCCCGGGAGGCATTCGGGATTCTGGATTTCACTGGTTACAGCCCTTCCGGGCATCCCTGTAATCACAAGGGGAGGTGGCCGGAACACCCAATGAGCAAGGAATGAAGTTTCGTATCAGTAAAGAAGGTTTTCTCGAGGGATTGCAGCAGGTGCAGCACGTGGTGAGCGCCCGGACGACCCTGCCGATTCTCTCCAACGTGCTCCTCGAGGCCGGTGAGGGCGAAGTCAAGCTGACCACCACCGATCTCGACGTCGGCGTCAGCGGCCGTGTCGAGGCGGAAGTCAAGAAGGACGGGTGCACGACGCTTCCCGCCCGGAAGCTCGCCACCATCATCCGCGAGGTCCCCACCAATGAGATCGATGTAGAAGTCAACGGTGACAACGTGGCGACGATTCGCAGCGGGCCTAGTTACTTCAAGATTCTCGGTTTGGCGGAAGACGAATTTCCGGCCTTACCGGACTTTGAGGATGCCAAGGAATTCAAGATGGAGCAGGCCACTCTGAAAAACAGCTTGCGCAAGACGTCCTACGCCATTTCGACGGACGAGACCCGTTACGTCTTGAATGGGATTTTCTGGTCTTTCAAAGACAATACCTTGACCCTGGTCGCCACTGACGGGCGGCGTCTCGCGATGGTGGATCACGAAATCGAGTTTCCTCAGAGTCACGAAGGCGACATCATCGTGCCGACCAAGGCCATCAACGAGTTGCAGCGGCTTCTGCGAGACGAAGGCGAGGTCCTGATCCGGAGGACGGATAACCAGATCGCCTTCGAATTGAATAAGAACATCCTCGTCAGCAAGCTGATCGAAGGGAATTACCCCAACTTCCGCCAGGTCATTCCCGCGGAGACCAAGGAGAGGATTACCCTGGAGCGCGAGACTTTCCTGAGCAGTGCCCACCGGGTATCGCTGCTTACCAGCGAGAAATCCAACTCCTTGAAACTGGTATTCGGGGAGGACAACATCGATATCATGGCGAATTCCCCCGATATCGGGGAGGCCAAGGAATCGCTGGCGGTTTCTTACAAGGGACCGGAGTTTGCGATCGCTTTTAATCCCGAGTTCCTGATGGCGCCCTTGCGCAATCTCGATTCGGACGAGGTTTACCTGGAACTTATCGACGAGATGAGTCCGGGTGTCCTCAAGAACAACAGCTCGTTCCTTTACGTGCTGATGCCCATGCGGGTAACTCAGTAACGGGCGGGGGCGGGCTTCGCCCGCCGTTATTCGTTATCGGTTAATAGTTGTCAGGGGAGAGTGGTTGCTGACGCAGCAACCATCTAAGATCGCAGGCGGGACCCGCCTTCGCCATCGCTACGGAGCGGGCAGGCTGCCTGCGTCACATTGGCCTGTTAACCAATAACCCGGGCGCAGCCCCCAACCTACTCAAAAAACCGCCCCCGGTCTTCCGGGGGCGGCAGAAAGCAGGTCACGGAGTTTTTTTTCCCGAACCACCGGTAACGGCGGGCGGCGAACCAGTTGTAGAAGGCGTCACGGGCGAAGCGGGGGACGAGGCGGAAAAGCAGCGCCGCATGCCAGATGCCGCCCGTCAGTTCGAGAATCTTAAGGGCTGCGTCGGAGCGGGTATAAATACGTTCGAAGCCGGTTCCAAATTCTGTGACGAATACGATACTGGAAAGCAATTCCGCGTCGGGAGGAAACGCGGGAGAAGCAGCGAGGATTCTTCCCAGCTGACCCTGGAGAGTCGCGAACGCCAGGGACCTGCGCCGGTCGATGCGGTAAAGCACCTGGACAGTGTTGTCACAGAAGACACAGACGCCGTCGTAGAACACGATGTTCTTTCCACGGGCTGCCTCGAGCGGGGACACGACCGGCGGATCGGGGTCAGGCCGGCTGGGCGGCCTGCCAGTTGAGGGCTTGCAGCCGGCGGCAGACTTCTTCGACGTTCTCCCGGCTGTTGAACGCAGAGATGCGAAAAAATCCTTCGCCGGCGGCGCCGAAACCGGCGCCCGGGGTGACCACGACATTGGCTTCCGCCAGCATTCGGTCGAAGACCTCCCAACTGCCGACGCCGTCGGGGCATCGGACCCAGACATAGGGGGCGTTTTCTCCTCCATAAACCTGGAGTCCGGTATCTGCGCAGACTTGGCGCAGCAAGGCGGCATTGCCCATGTAATGCGCGATGAGGGTTCCGACCTGGGCGCGTCCGGCTTGGCTAAAAAGGGCCTCTGCGCCGCGTTGCACGGGGTAACTGACTCCGTTGAACTTGGTGCTTTGCCGCCGGGCCCAGAGCGGGTGAAGCGCGTGCGCCGATCCGTCTGCGGTGACGGCCTCCAGTTCCCGGGGAACCACCGTGAAAGCGCAGCGGACCCCCGTGAATCCCCCGTTCTTGGAAAAGCTGCGGAATTCGATCGCACATTCGCGGGCGCCGGGGATTTCGAAGATGGAATGCGGGATTTCGGGATCCTGGATAAAGGCTTCGTAAGCGGCGTCGTAAAGAATGATGGCGTTGTGCGCGCGCGCAAACTCCACCCAGGCGGCCAGCTGATCGCGCGTGGCGACCGCGCCGGTGGGATTGTTGGGATAACACAGATAGATGAGATCCACTTCAGTGGACGGGATCTCGGGCACAAAGGAATTCTCAGTGGTGCAGGGCAGGTAAACGAGACCGCCGTAAGCGCCGGACTTATCCGCTTCCCCCGTGTTGCCTGCCATGACATTGGTGTCGACATAGACCGGGTAAACGGGATCGGTGATCGCGATGGTGTTTCCGCTTCCAAAGATGTCGAGAATGTTTCCGGTGTCGCACTTGGAGCCGTCCGAAACGAAAATCTCGTCCGGCGTGATGTCCATGCCGCGGCTGTGGAACATGTGCTCGGTGATGGCTTCCCGGAGAAAGGGGTATCCCTGCTCCGGACCGTAACCGCGAAAAGTCGCGCGGTCACCGAGTTCGTCGACGGCATCCTTGATTGCGCTGCGGGCCGCCTCGGGAATCGGCTCGGTAACGTCGCCAATCCCGCACTTGATGATTTGGCCGGCCGCATCGGGATTCGCTTCCGAGAAGGCGGTGACACGCCGTCCGATCTCGGGAAAGAGATACCCGGCTTTCAGCTTTAGATAGTTTTCGTTGAGGCGAGCCATGGCCTTGATTTGGGTAATGGGCAAGTTTGATTTTTCCCCGCTGCCGGAAAGAGGAAGGGATTGGCGCGGCCGCTGCGGGGGGGCGGCGGCCGCGCCAGGGGTGGGGTCAGTGAGGATACCTTCGCGACCCCGGAAAGCTGAACTCAGCCCCGGGCCGCAGCGTAACGTTGCGCCACGGCGTCCCAGTTGACTGTGTTCCACCAGGCCTTGACGTAATCCGGCCGTTTGTTCTGGTATTTGAGGTAGTAAGCGTGTTCCCAGACGTCGCAGCCGAGGATGGGTGTGCCCTCGCAATCGGCGACGCCTTTCATGAGCGGGCTGTCCTGATTCGGGGTGGAGCAGACGCAAAGCTCACCGGAGCCGTCGACGCAGAGCCAGGCCCAGCCGCTGCCGAAGCGGGTGGCCGCAGCTTTGGCGAAGGCTTCCTGAAAGGATTCCAGGCTTCCGAATTTGGCGTTGATGGCGTCCCCAAGGTCGCCTCCCGGGGCACCGCCCCCTCCCGGCCCCATGACGGACCAGAAGAGTGAGTGATTGGCGTGGCCACCCCCATGATTGCGGACCGCGCCGCGGATGCCGTCGGGGACCGCGTCGAGATCGGAGATCAAGTCTTCGACGGATTTGGAGGCCAGATCGGCCTGTCCCTCGAGCGCCGCATTCAGGCTGGTGACGTAGGTATTATGATGGCGATCGTGATGGATCTCCATGGTCTGGGCGTCGATATGCGGCTCCAGGGCGTCGAAGGAGTATGGTAAGTCGGGTAATTCGTATGCCATATTCGGTGCTTTTCTGGTTATAGTTTGGTTGATACCGTCGGAAAAATCCAGCCGGGAAAACGGCTCCGGCAGCATGCCATCCAACCAATCTTTTCCGTGTCCATCAAGCGTTAACTGTGTATTGGAAGACGGGGATCCAATAACATGTATCAATTCGACGGGATTCATTTCCTGATGTTTTTCCTGGGGAGCGGCTTCGGGCTGGGGGTGATCTGGTTCTTTTATCGCGCCAAGGCCAACGAGCTGGCCGCGACCCGCTCCGAGCTGACGGGGTTGCGGACCGCCAAGGACGAGTTGATCCGGTCGGAGTCCCGGCTGGCGGCGCGCGAAGCCGAACTGGAGACCCTCCTGCAGGAGGAAATCCGCGCTTCGGCGGAGAAACAGAAACTTCTCGAGGATGCCCAGGCCAAGCTGACTGACACCTTCCGGGCACTCTCCGCCGAGGCTCTCAAGAGCAACCAGGAGTCGTTCCTGCAGCTGGCAAAAACCACACTCGAAAAATACCAGGAATCCGCGAAGGGCGATCTCGAGAAACGGCAGCAGGCCTTTGGCGAGCTGGTCACCCCGGTGAAAGTGTCTCTCGAAAAGATGAACGAATCCATCACCGGCCTGGAGAAGAACCGGACCGGGGCTTACGAATCGCTCAAGCAACAGGTCGCTTCCATGTCCGAGACCCAGCGCTTGCTTCAGAAAGAGACTTCCCAACTGGTCAAGGCCCTGCGGCAGCCGACGGTACGCGGTCAATGGGGTGAGATACAGCTCAAGCGGGTGGTGGAACTGGCCGGCATGCAGGAGCACTGCGATTTTTCCCTGCAGGAATCCACGCCGGGGAGCGAGGGCCGCCTGCGGCCGGATCTGGTGGTGCGTTTGCCAGGTAAGAAGACGATAGTAGTCGATGCCAAGACGCCGCTGAGCGCTTACCTCGAAGCGGTGGAAGCGAAAGAAGAGCAGTCGCGCAAAACCGCTTTGCAGCGCCACGCCCGGCAGGTGCGGGATCACGTCAAGATGCTGGGCGCCAAGGATTACCAGGATCAATTCCAGCCGAGCCCGGAATTCGTCGTCCTTTTCCTTCCTGGAGATCCCTTCTTCAGCGTGGCTTTGGAGCAGGACCCCGGTCTCATTGAGTTTGGTGTGGACCAGGGCGTCATCCTGGCGACGCCGACGACGCTGATCGCCCTCCTGCGGGCGGTGGCTTACGGGTGGCGGCAGGAGAGCCTCACGGAGAACGCGCGTGAGATCAGCGATCTCGGGCGCACGCTTTACGATCGTCTCGGCGTGATGACGCGCCATCTCACTCGCCTCGGTAAAAACATCGGGGGCGCCGTCGATTCTTATAACAAGGCGCTGGGCACGCTGGAGACACGCGTCCTGGCATCGGCGAGAAAATTCAAGGACCTGGAGGTGGCGCCAAAGGGCAAGGAGCTGGAGAGCCCGGCGCCGGTGGAAACGCTGACGCGAGAGATCGCGGCGCCGGAACTCCTCCAAGAGGGCGCCGAGACCGGGGAATACTCTGCGCCGGGGGAGGGCGAAGAACATTTAGCCGGGAGCTCTGCCAACGATACCGAGACCTGACTCCGGTCTTTTCGCCGGCCTTCAATGAAGAGCAACCTTCGACTTTGATTTATGTCCCCGGAATTGTACGACAGACTCGGCGATATCGCTTTTGCATTCCTCAGCATTTTGTTTGAGGGGGCGCCATTCATCTTTGTAGGCACGTTGATCTCCGGATTTATCGATGCTTACCTGCCCCCCGGATTAATTGACCGCTGGCTTCCCAAGAAGCGTGCACTGGCGGTGATGGTGAGCGGATTGATGGGCGGCGTGTTTCCCGTATGCGAATGCGCCATCGTGCCGGTGATTCGGAGGTTGATCCAGAAAGGGTTGCCGATTTCGTGTGCGATTACCTATATGCTCTCCGCTCCGATCATTAACCCCATCGTGGTGGTCAGCACCCTTTCGGCGTTCTCCGGGCAGGACGCGGGCTTTATGGCGGCCTCGCGCCTCATTATTGCGTACATGGTGACAGTATTCGTCGGGCTGGTGGTATTAAGATTCAGTCCGAAGGATATTCTTCGACCCAGCGTTTACCAGGGCTTGAAGGCAAGCGGAGAATCACGGGCTGCCCCTGCCCGTGCTCCGGAGGGGGGTCCCGCGGAGAGTGACGGGGAAGAGCCCGGTCATGATCACCATCATGATGAGCACGCTCACGCGAAGGAAGGCGGGCATGAGCACGGACATGCACACGATGAGCCTCCGGTAGCGGAGGCGCGCTTGGTCCTGGCGATGCGCTCTGCGATGCGCGACTTTCTGGATACAGCTATGTTTTTTTCCATCGGGGTCCTCATAACCGCGGTTTTCAACACCCAGGTATCGCAAGATTTGATTATTCCGCTGGCGCAGAACGAATGGCTTGCGGTGGGGAGCATGATGAGCCTGGGGTTTATTCTTTCCTTGTGCAGCACTTCAGACGCCTTTATCGCGGCCACCCTGGCGGCCTTCTCTTATTACGCGAAGCTGGCGTTTCTGGTTTACGGGCCCATGATGGACGTAAAGCTGCTTTTCATGTATGCTTCCGTGTTTCGGAAAAGGTTCGTCTTTATTCTGGCGGTAAGCTTGTTTATATTAATCGGACTGATCTGCGTCCGTTGGGGCGTGGTCCGAACACTTTATGGGTAACCGGCTTTCACATTTCCTGGGCGCGGCCATCCTCTGTGTCTGGGGCGCCGTGATGGTGTACTTTTACGCCAGCGGGCGGAGCGATGATTACCTTGCCAGGGAGTTCCAGGTGTATTCCCTGATCGCCGGGTTGGGCTTATGCGTGCTGGGGCTTTTCAACCTGCTCACGGCCAAAGCAGAGACGGAGTGCGGGCACGAGCACCATGGCCATGACGGCGAACACGATCACGAGCACGACCACGGCCGGGTGACTTTTTTTTCGCTGCTCATCCTCCTGGTGCCCATGCTGGGGGCGCTGAAGTTATCGCCCGACGAGTTCAGCGCCACGGCGGTCATGAATAAGGGGCTTTACAGCGCGAATTACGAGAACACCGTGATCTCCGATCGTTCGGCGATGCTGGACGATGTCGTGACGGGCGAGCGAGCCTCGCCTGACGTGAAGGCCGGAGAAGCGGCGCCCGGGGATGAGCCGGCAGCAGAAGAAGAGGAGAGTTGGGGTGAGTACACCCTTGCGGATCTCGAGGCGCAGGTCGACAAAACTGAGGAAGGAAATTACCTGCTGACGGTGCCCCAGCTGTTTTACACCGCGGGCGATGAGGAGCTGCAACGCGTCCTGGCGGGGCTTCCCGTGGAGACGGTCGCGCAGGTGATGCCGGAGAAAGTAAACAACCCCAATGGGACCCGCCTGCGGATCTTCCGATTGTTCATCGAATGTTGTGCCGCGGACGCCCGGCCCCTGTCGATACCGATCGAATTCGGAAAGACGCCTCCGGAATACCGGGAAATGGGCTGGATGAAAATCATTGGGAAGATGACTTACAAAGTGGAGGACGGGATTACGATTCCCATACTCCAGGTGACCCTGATCGAGGAGACCGAGGCGCCGGAAGAAGCGATGATGTTTTGAGCCCGCTACGCCGGCGGGTATCAGGTATCAGGTATCGGGACCCACTCTCGATCGATCAGAGGCGACACGACACGCACGCTTGTCATCCCGAGCGGAGTCGAGGGATGACAAAGGGGGCGGGGGCCGATGTCCGCAATGGGCCGGAAAACAGGCAGCGCGCAGCGGAGACGGCCGCAGGCAAACCTCCCCATTGTTTTGAATCCCGATGGAATCGGGAGAGGTTCGCTCTCCTCTGCGAATGCGATTCTACTTGCCCACCGTCGGCCCGGCCGCTTCCGCCTCGGAGACTGGCGCACTCTTGTCAGGCGAAAGCAGGGAGGTGGCTTCCTCGACCCAGCTGCCGGCCTTGGGATGTGTGGCTTTATGGCGGTCGATATGCGCGAGAAGGCGGGTGATCGTGGTAGCGCTTGGACTCAATTGGAATTCGTCTTTCAGCATTCCCCATTCGAGTTCCGGCAGCGTGAGCCGAAGAAAATCGAACTCCGCTTTGCCTTCCCTGAGCTCGGCCATTCTCTTTTCGTCTTCAATGCGCTTGCGCCAGGCGCTGAGCAAGGCGCCGGGGTCTTCACTGCGTAGATAAGGAAGAATCGTAGCTTCGTAGATTCCGCCGATATTGAATGGATCCAGCTCCCAGCTTTCCAGCTTGCTCAGCGCGAAGCTCAGATCGTAACGCCGCGAAAAGACGGATCCTCCAATAGATGGCCGGAACTGGATGGGTTTGCCGTCTCGTGCTCTGAACCGCTCAGCGCCCGGGGGTGCCGAGAGAGAAGTAATTTCCTCAATATGCTCCACCAGCAGAGGAAACACCGTCTCGAGTTCTTCGGCGCGTGCGGCCCTCAGAGTGATGGCCAGGTACTTGAGTTGAAGTTGGAGAGCTTTGGTGAATTTCTGATCGTAAAGAGTGTCATCGTGAGCCTGGCGCCATTCTCTGAATTCGATCTCCCGCTTTCCTGCCTGCCGAAAATCGATCTCGTGGATGCAGTCGAGGTAAAGATCGGCTGCGGCCCTTCCTCCGGCCGAGGCGTCGAGGAAGATATCGATCAAGTTTTGAAATTTCCGCAGCTCGATGTCATCGATCACCTCGCCAAGGGTGGCCAGACGGGCCCTCATGGCGTCGGCGTCTTCGGGATCGATCCGGAGAACGGGAGTCTCTTCAGTAGGCTCGCCTTCCGCCGATGGCGGTTCTTCCGGCACTTGCGCTTGAAGCAGGGTTCCCACAACGAGGAACGGCACCGCGCACAGGATGACACCTAAAGGACGGATTGTATGCGTGGGTTTCATTCGCGTGGGTCAGCTCTCTTTTCCGTTGAAGCTGCGGAGCGTGCCGGGCCGACGGCCGCTGCTCCTTGGCGGGGATGGGGACTTCAGGAGGAAGGCACCGCAGGTTTCTCTTCCGGGGTCTCCTCGCCAAAGATGATGTCGCGTGCTTGTGCCAGCCAGTCGGCCGCCTTGGGGTGGGAGGACTTATGGGCGTCAATGTGGGCCAGCATTTTTGCGACGGCCTGGGCTTTGGCTCCCAAATCGTATTCGTCGCGCAGCACGCCCCATTGCAGTTCGGGTAATGTCAGGCGCCGGAAAACTTCCTCCGCAGCATCACCGTAAACCATGGCCAGCCTCGCCTCCTGATCCATGCGCTTTTGCCAGGCGATCAGCACCTGGTCCGGTTTCTCGCTGCGGAGATAAGGAAGAATCGTTTTCTCGTAGATTCCCCCGACATTGAGAAAATCGAGTTCCCAGTCGGTCGCTTTTTTCTGCAGCTCTTCAGCCAGGTCGTATCGAAGGGCAAAGACGGTCGCGTCGACAGTGCGGGCAGGTTCGAGTGTCGCCATCCCGTTTTCTTCGCTCGGTTGCTCTCTTCCTCTATCGCGGTCCCGATCGCGGTCCCGGTTGCTGCGGAATTCCCGGCGCGGCCGGCCGGGGTTGGGAATTTCAGACATCGAGGTGAGGCCGTCGACGTATTGCGTGAGCAGTGGAAAAACGTCCGCAAGAGTCTCAGCGCGGGCGGCTTCCGTGGTTATGGCGAGATAACGCAGCTGAATCTGAAGCAGGCCCGCAAGTTCATCGCTTTCCAGGTAAGATTCAAATTCGTCTTTCCATTCTCGAAATTCAGTTTCACGTTTTCCGAGACGCTCGAAATTCACTTCCTGGAGGCAGTCGAGGTAAAAATTGAGGGCACTTTTTGGGCTGGCGGCGGCTTGCAGATAGATATCGGTGAGATTGGAATTTTTCTGGAAAGAGATCTCCTGGAGCGACGTATCGAGAGTATTAAGTTGCACGCGAATCTGCTCGAGTTGCTCGGGCGTGAGCTCCTGCGCGAAGGCGGAATGCGGCGTCGCGAGCAGGAGCCAAGCGGCAGTGACAGGCACTAAGGTGATTAGCGATGGGAGTCTGGAGCTCATCATTTCCGCGGCCGGGTTGAGACTGAGAGTCAGGGGAGAATTATCGGATGGGTATTGCTCAGCTTACACACTTCAAGTTGGACGGCAATCAGAAGGATCTATTCGATTCAAGCCTTTCGCTGGCCTCTAGATGCCGAATCGCGGCTTGCCTTGATGCACGGGGCTGATTTAGATGCTGTCTGTCCCGCCAATTTCGTCGCATCCCGTGATCATTCGTTCCAAATCGCACCCGAGAGCCGGCCTTATCGGGAATCCTTCCGACGGGTATCATGGTAAGACAATTTCCTTCATCATTCGAAATTTCGAAGCGGAGGTTGTGCTTTACGAGACGCCC
Organism: Verrucomicrobiales bacterium; assembly: GCA_024638765.1. Classification (GTDB taxonomy): domain Bacteria; phylum Verrucomicrobiota; class Verrucomicrobiia; order Verrucomicrobiales; family DEV007; genus JAHEJT01. The sequence goes on along the minus strand of JAHEJT010000022.1, from coordinate 2,571 downwards.
GAACTCGAGATTTTACCCAGCGGTAGGGATCACTCTGTGTTTGAGAATATTCAAGAGCTAGCGGACGATGTGAAGCTTTACGGGTATTACGGGGGAATTCGCTTGCTCAAGGCGACGGTGAAACGTTTCTTTGATTATTGCCTTGAACACAGTATCGAGCTCGCAGATCGAAATTTCACGATACGTTATACCAGTAACATTCCCGAGCACGTGGGAATGGCAGGATCGAGCGCCATTATCACGGCCTGCTTGGGAGCGCTGATGACGTTTTACGGGGTCACCATCCCCAAGCCGATTCAGGCGAACCTTGTCTTGTCCGTGGAAACGGATGAGTTGGGGATTCCGGCGGGACTTCAGGACCGGGTGATCCAGGCTTACGAGGGAATGGTCTTCATGGATTTTAGTGAAGACGCTTTCGATCGGCAGGGGTACGGGGATTACGAGGAAATAGATCCCAAGTTGCTGCCGCGGGTTTACGTGGCCTATTCCACGCAACTTTCGGAGGGGACCGAGGTGTTTCACAACGACATTCGGGGGAGGTTCGACCGTGGGGATCCCTCGGTTGTCGCCGCCATGGAGAGATGGGCAGCCCTGGCGCAGGAAGCGCGGGACTTGCTGGTGGCGAAGAGAGGCAGCGAAATTGGTCCGCTGCTGGACGAAAACTTCGATTTGCGCCGGAGTATCTACCGGATCAGCGAGGGAAACATCCGCATGGTAGAGACGGCGCGATCCGTGGGCGCGAGTGCCAAGTTCACGGGATCAGGGGGCGCCATCGTGGGCACCTGCGAGGGTGAGGAGATGCATCGCGCCCTGGTCGCGGCACTGCGGCCCCTGGGCATGGAGGTGATTGTCCCTGAGATTGGGTGAACCGGCGTCGCCGGTGAAGATGGAAGATGGAAGATGGAAGATCGAAGATGAGGAGGTTATTAGTTAATCGTTAATCGTTAATCGTTAATCGTGTAAGAGGGGGCATAAGAACTGAAATTCGAAACCAAGCCCGATTCCATCCGGGCTTCGCTCAGCATCCAGCCCCGATAGAATCGGGATTTCGCTCCACGCAACATCCGAAAATTCTGATCCAAAAAAGTCCTCTGCGGCCCTTTGCGCTTCTCTGCGTCTTTGCGTTGAGTTTCTCTCAACATCCAGCATCCAGCATCCAGCATCTAGGATCTAGCATCCAGTATCCAGCCAACCATGAATGTCCGTAAAGCGGTGATCCCGGCGGCGGGATTTGGAACGCGGTTTCTACCCGCCACCAAATCGCAGCCGAAAGAGATGCTTCCAATCGTCGATACCCCGACGATTCAATACGTGGTGGAGGAGGCGGTCGATTCGGGGATTACCGAGATCCTGATGGTGATCGGAAAGAGCAAGCGCGCCATCGAGGAGCATTTTTACCGCAATTTCGAGCTGGAGATGGAATTAAAGGAAAAAGGGAAGAAAGAGGATCTCCAGCGGATCCAAAAGATCTCCGATCTCGCGAATATCCACTTCATCTGGCAGAAAGAATTACGGGGTCTGGGCGACGCCGTTTCCTACGCCCGCAGTTACGTGGCGGAGGAGCCCTTTGCCCTTTTGCTGGGCGACACCTTGATCGAGACGCACGACTCGGACCGCCCCGTGACAAGACAGTTGATCGAGATTTTTGATCGTTATCAGGAATCGGCTGTCGTGCTTGAAGAAGTGGCGCACGAGAAAGTCGGGCGCTACGGAATTGTCGGGGGCAGGGAGATTGATGAGGGTCTGCTTCTGTTAAACCAGTTGATCGAGAAACCGGATCCGAAGGAAGCGCCTTCGAATCTGGCGATTGCGGGTCGTTACGTGTTTACGCCGGAAATCTTTGAATACCTGGGAGACACGAAGCCTGGCAAGAACCGGGAAATCCAGCTGACGGACGCCATGGCGCGGATGTTGAAGGATCGGGCGATGTACGGCCTGCGTTTCAAGGGCACTCGCTATGATATCGGGAACCGTCTCGATTTCCTGAAAACGAACATCATTTTTGCACTCGAACGTGAAGATGTCGGCGAAGGTCTGCGATTGTTCCTGAAGGAAATCGCCAAAGATTTGTAGGCCGGGCGGCAAGCCAAAGGATCCGGGGGAACCCTCCCGTGAAAATCAGGCCGGAGAAACCGCCTGACCGCAGGATCCGTCTGTCTCCATGGCTCAGGGTCCGTCTGTCTGCAGTGCCGCAGGATCAGGACTGGCCGCACGGCCGCAGGGTGGCAAAGCAGCGCGGCCGCAGGATCCGACTGGCCGCACCGCCGCAGGGTGGCAAAGCAGCGCGGCCGCAGGATCCGACTGGCCGCACCGCCGCAGGGTGGCAAAGCGGCTGGGGGCGGGATGGTGCAGTCCGTGGTCGCCCGACCGCGGTCCAGGACCTCCCTCTGCAATTCTTGCAGTCCTGTGGGCGTAACAAAATCTGGGACATATGTCCCAGATTTTGTTACGCCTCGAGGAGCTTCGGTCTTGGGGAAGCGATGATGTTCTGCGGGTGCGCTGGAGGGTTGGAGGGTTGGAGGGTTGGAGGGTTGGAGGGTTGGAGGGGTGGTGGGTTGGCGGGTTGGTGGG
>JAHEJT010000290.1 GCA_024638765.1 Verrucomicrobiales bacterium | reverse complement strand
CGTTCTCGTCATCGGCGGTTTTTTTCACGTAATCACCGTAATCACCCGCCGGCAAGTTGCGGATGCTCAAGAGTCCGAGATGATTCTCCCCCACGAGCCGGTTGTTCTTGAGTTCCTGGATCTCTGCCATCCGGTTGCGCCGGCGCTCAGCAACGTCTTTGTAATTCTTCAACTCCTCGCGGGCTTGCTCGGTAAGAGCCCCGTGCTGATACAAATCCACCCGCATATCCACATCCACCTTGATGGGCGCCAGCTCGATCGGCTTCTCCGTCCCCACGTTGACCTCGAACGCTTTGCAACCGGCCAACGCGCAAAGGCCCGCGACCACCGGCAGTAAAGCGGACCGCATTGTCCATCTCCTGTGTGTTCGTCGCGTGCTCTTCATGCCTTCAGTTGGACGTGGTGACCGGGCTGATATTCAAGCCGGCCAGATCAATATCGTGAAATCTCATGTCCAGCGAACGGGTCCCTTCCGCCCCGCGCAAGGACAGCGTCAGCGTACCGTCCCGCTGCAAAAAGTCCAGTTTGCCCTCGCCTTCTTCAAACTCATAATTCTGAAGGGCCTCCACCCCCGCCTCGGCAAAGCTCGATTGCAGCACGCTCCAGGTCCTGGGAAATTCCTCGATCAAATGCTCGAGCCGCGGGATTTCCATCCGCCCGGGACTCACCATCTCCATGGATCCGTCCGCCTGGTTCAGTTCCATCCCCAACCCTTCCGCAACTAAGGTGGCGCTGACGGTTCCTTCCATCGCCACCACATCCGGCGCCACCACCGCCGTGAAAGGCTCGAGTTCCATGTCCGTCCCCGCGACCCAGGCGTCCCAGGCGTATTTCTCCCCGATGTAAATGTTGAACTCGCCGTTGAGATACCCTTCGTAAGCCTCTCCCCCGTACTTCCCGTAAATCCCCTGGCGATCGTAAGTCACTGAAAGATAGGCGTTATCCATTTCGAAATTCCGAAAGCGCAACTTGTCCACCTCGAAAGTCTCCACAAGGTTGTTATCCCTCTCACGAAGCGGCAGATTGAACTCCACCGCGCCGGTGAGCCCCTCAAGGGTCAGCTTCAATTCATCGTATTCATACGTCTCCTTGGGGATCTCCAGCCGCAGATCGACCACGCCGCCTTCCAGGTCCGTCGATCCCGAAAAGGGAAAAGGCGTGAAGCCAATCGGATACCCTTTGGGCGCCAGGATAATTTTACCGTTGAAAGCGTCGACCCGGCCGACGCGCCACGTTTTTGGTCCTGTCTCCACCGGCTTTGACGCGCCCGCCGCCAATTGATCCCCTTCCAGGAGTTTTTCCGCCGTTTCCTGCCTCTCTTTTTCGATGCGGCGATAGTTATCAATGTACCAGAATAAATGCTCGCCCACATGCAGCTCGGGATTCACGACCTCCACTTTTCGAATCAATCGATCCAGTAATTCCTTCCACGTAAACTCGACGAATATCGTCCGCAGATCCGCCACCGTTGCGAGAGGATCGTAAGGCGACATGATTTCCAGGTTCACCAGTTCCACGCGTTGCACCAGGTCCTCGACCGACTTTTCTCCGCTCCCGGTCACGGTCACGTCCGTCAAGGCCGCCGGCGTCTGCACGCCGAACCGCACCGAGGGCAGGCCCGGCACCAGGTCCTGGATATGCACCGTGCTCTCGCGGATGCCGACCTCCCCGATCTGCCAACCTTTCTTCTTTTCCTGCGCGCCCCCTTTGCCGGGCGCACCGGCAGCGGACGGAGTCCCGCCCTCCCCGGCGAGCTTCTGCAGCGATTCCCCCACCCTGAGGTGAAAACCGATCAACTCCAAGCGGTCGATCCTCTGATCCCGCTGCACCCTGCGCGCCGTGAAATCGATTTCAATCCGCTGCCCCTTGGCGATGTCCTCCCCGACCACCTTTTTCGGATCCTTGAATTTCAGATCCGCCAGCACCGCCCGGTATGAGACATCGTCCTCCCCGGCTTTCCCGGTTTCGATGCGGAGAGTCCCGGATGCAATCGGCAGTCCGCCGCGTATTCCTTCCGGATCAAAAGAAAGCTCGCCTTCGTGCACCGCCAAGTCGCGCACCAGGTAGACTTTCCGACCCGCCGGGTCCGTCTTCGGGGCGCTGCGCTCCGCTTCCCGGGCGCTCGCGACCGCCGGCGCTTCTTTGAGGCCGATCTCCTTCGCATACTCGCTCGGCAAAAAACGCGCGATGGTGGTACTCGTAATCTCGGCCCGGGGTTTGAAGAAATGCAGCTTCTCGATCATGCCCGACTCCGCAAACCGGTCCGGTATTATCTCCAGGTCGACCGAATCGATGGTCCCCGTCACATTGCGCGCACCCTGGGCGCCGCCGCGAATCGATACCTTGCGCAGTTGCGCTGTCTGCAGCGCACTCGACCGCAGGCCCCCGGCGCCGAGCTCAAGATTCTCCAGCGTAAATCCGAATCCGGCCACCAGGTCCGGCAAGAGCATCCCCGCATCCGGAGCGTCAAACCCGTTGATCACCAGTTCGCCCGAATTGACCCTCGCCATTCGTAAGACCCAGCCCTCCATCTCTTCGTCTTTCGCCGCAACTCCCCCAACCGACTCCGCGGAGGGATCACCTGCACCCTCGCTCCCCTGTGGCGAAGTCCCGCTTTTCAGGGCCTGTAGAAAAGAAGGCGTCACGCGAATGACCGGATCCTGAATCGCGTCGAGCGAAACCTGGCCCCCGCGAAAGTCGCCACGCGCCTCGACTCTCCCTTCCACCCGGGGGACACCCACGAACACGATTCCTTTTTCGATCTCTCCTGCACCGGCCACCTGCAAACCGCGTCCCTGCACTCTAAGCGGACGCGGGCTCAGGTTGCCGCTCCCCCCCAGGCTGACCTCCTCCCCTTCCAGATCGAAGTTACCGGAGAACTCGGCTCCCGGTCCCACGGAAAACGAAACGTCCGCCTCCACGACCCGCAACTTCTCGATAAACACGGCCGATGGTTTGTCCCCCGATTCAGAGGGTGCCCCTGCATCCGCTTTCAGGTTCCCGGCATTGCCTGCGCCCGCCCCGATCCGCACGCGCGGCCTGCGCACTTCCACGGAACGCACCCGGCGCTCGCGCAATTCCTCCCAATCGAATTCCACCCGGGCCTCGGGCACGTGGAGGATCTCCGCTTCCCCGTCTCGATCTGTTACCGTGATGTCTTTCAGGGAAAGCACTCCGGCTTCGGGCAATTTCAGGCTCCCGATTTCCAAGGAGTAAGGGTGGGCCAAATCACTCAACGCGTAATTCACCACTCCGGTGAGATTCTTGAAGAGCAGCACCGCGGTCGTCACTCCCGCCACGGCGAGGATCACCGACAAGAGGAACGCCCAGAGCAGGAGACGGCGGACCTTCCGCAAGCGCGGGCCCTTCTGCTTCATTCCAAGAGGCTTGCTCTCATCCGCATCGGCCATCGACAGGATTCTAAATCAAAAATCCCGAATCATAAATGCTAATTACCAAGTCTGAGATCGGAAATCCCCCCCTCGCCTGTCCCCCCATTCTCATCCCGACCCCCCCATTCTCATCCCCACCCCTCCATTGTGTCATCCCGACCCCTCCAATGTGTCATCCCGACCCCTCCAATGTGTCATCCCGACCCCCCCAATGTGTCATCCCGAGCGGAGTCGAGGGATCTCACTCCGCCCCTGCGTTTCCCCCAGCCTTAAGAGCTTTTCTTTCCCAAGACACCCGCCTGTTCCCAGTCCCAGCGGCTTGGCATATCAAGGATCCGTGAGTGCCAAAATCCGGCATTGCAC
>JAHEJT010000135.1 GCA_024638765.1 Verrucomicrobiales bacterium | reverse complement strand
GAGGAACTGGTTGCAAAGGCCCACCGACTCGTCGATCAACCTGAGGAGGGACGGGCACTTGCGGAAAAAGTCCGCGACCGCATCCGAAGCGGGGCCAACACCTATGGGGACCGGTTCCACACCATCGTCGAGACGGCGCTTGCGTGAGGGAGTTGGCATATTTCCAGAGCTTGTTAGTTTGGCGAATCCAGCAGTTTCATTATGCGAAAGAACTTGCCTTATCGATCATGGGTTTCGCGCGCACACCTGCTGTGGCGAGAATCAAAAATGGTTCGAAGGCTGAAGCGCTGCTTCAGCACTCCGAAGGAGCCCCGACAAGTCGGGACTCAAAATGCCAGACTTCAGCTGAGGGGTGAGGGGCTCTTGCGGTGAACGAGGTGAATGATCCGAGGATACTCGCTCCGGCTTGCGCAGTCTCCAGCTGCCCGGGCTTGCGAACCCGCCCCAAAGCCCTTAAATTGAACGGCCGGACGCGGAATTCGCGCCACGCAACCGCGATCCTCCCAATTGCTCCCCCTGTCCCCGCCATGAACCCGACAAAAACGGCGCCCCGACTCTCCACCGCCGGGCGCCTGACATCCTCCCCTCAAACCAGCCCGAAGACACGATGACAGATCGCGGCACATTGGTTTTCTGGCTGATTGTCTGGGCCCTGGGACTTTTCGCCCTGCTCTTCGGCCAGTGGAAGAGCAAGCACCCCGGCACCGCGCTGCCCCTCGTCTATGCTCTTTCCCTCTCCCTGATCCACCTCTTCGGCGGGATGATCTACGCCTTTCCCTGGTATGAACCCGAAGCCCTTTACCTCCTCCACTCCGGCACCCATCTCGGAGTCATCGCCGAGGGTTTCCGTGTCTCCACCATCGGCTTCCTCGGCTTTATCATAGGCGTTCTTCTGATCGCGCCGAGGCTGCTCCCTCACAAGGATCTCTCCTCCCACCAGAAGATGATTCCGGGTGAGCAGAAACGGCTCCCCGTCAATCTCATGTTGCTGGGCGGGTTGTTTTTCGTTTTCATCGCGCCGATCCTCGGCGCGATTCCCAGCATCGGGGCGGCGGCGGTTTCGGGGGTCCGCTTCGCCATCGTCGGGTTGGCCCTCGCCTGCTGGGTCGCCTGGGCGGAGGCAAGAAAAGCGGACTTCTTAAAGTGGCTCTCGCTGACGGCACTCTTCCCCGCCCTGACGACCGCGACCATGGGCTTCATCGGCTTCGGCACCAACGCGGCCATCGCCGTCTGGATGTTCGTCACCACCTTCTACCGCCCCCGCTGGCACGTGGTCACCGGGTTCATCGCTATTCTCTATTTCGGCCTGTCCGTTTTCGTCACCTATTTCCGAGACCGGGAGGAAATTCGAGCCTGGGGCATGGATACCAAGCAAGGCCTTGTGGAAAGCGCCGTAGCGAGGGCCACGCGCGTCAAAGACACCTTCCTTAACTTCGAGTTCCTGAGTTTCACCGACCAGGCTCACCTGGAGTACATTGACACACGCCTCAACCAGAACCTCTTCGTCGGCCAGAGCATGGAATTCATGGAAGCCGGCGGCGTCGAATACGCCAAGGGCTCAACCATCGCCTGGGCCGCCGTCGCGTTCGTGCCCCGGATTCTCTGGCCCAGCAAACCCAATATCGTGGGCGGGACTGACACTATCTCGAAATACACCGGCCGCGACTTCGGTACGAGCACAACGACTTTTGGAATCGGGAATATTCTCGAGTTCTATATCAACTTCGGAACCATCGGTGTTTTCTGCGGGCTCCTGCTTCTGGGAACGGGAATCCGCGTCTGCGACATCCACGCCGGTCAACACCTGAACGGCGGCGACTGGTGGCGCTTCGCCGCCTGGTTTGGGATCGGCCTCGGGCTGATCCAGCCCGGCACCAACCTGGCGCACGTGGTGACGGGGACCGCGGCTCTCGTCGTGCTGGTCTCGATTCTCTACGAACTCCATTTCAAGAAACTCTATCTGCCTGCCGGCGTCACACCCCCGGAAGCGCGCACGGCGCCTCCCGGGAGAGGAAAGGCCCGGCCCATGAGGGGATCGGCTATGCCGGTCGGCACCGGCGCCAAGGCAACGGCCGGAGTCACACGCCCGCCCCGCCCGAACCGGCCAAACCGCCCGCCTCGCCCACCTCGGCCGGCCGGCGGCCGCCGCCGCCCAGGTCGGGGCCGAAAAACGCTGTAGCCGGTCTTGCGAGAGGCGAAGCGCGGCCTCGCATCGCGGTATGCCTCGCCCTTTCTCTCTCCTGCCCGTCCCCGACAGAATTATGCGAGGATTGATGACGGCTTCGGATTGCAGACACCCCCGCCCGTCGCGCGGCAATTCCCGATCCCGATAGAGAGGCCGACAATTCTTCCTCGAATCTTTTTGAAACCATGACCGAGTCCACCGACCAGCAAAAAAAACGAGCCCTCATTTGCGGAATTTCCGGACAGGACGGGGCTTACCTTGCCCGCTTCCTCTTGGAGAAGGATTACGAAGTGACGGGAACCTCTCGCGACGCCCAGGTCGCCGCGTTCGAAAATCTCCACCGCCTCGGCATCCGGGACCAAGTGCAGTTGGAGTCGATGGCGCCCCACGATTTCCGCAGCGTCCTGCAGGTAATCAAGAAGACCGCGCCGGACGAAATTTACAACCTCGCGGGCCAGAGCTCTGTGGGTCTCTCCTTTCAACAGCCGGTGGAAACATTAGAGAGCATCAGCGTGGGTTGCCTCCACCTGCTGGAAGCCATCCGTTTCCTCGATGCACCTGTCCGATTTTACAACGCCGGCTCGAGTGAATGCTTCGGCGACACCGGCGGCGCGCCGGGATGCGAAACCACCCCGTTCCGGCCCCGGAGCCCCTACGCGGTTGCCAAGGCGGCCGCCTTCTGGGAAGTCGCAAATTACCGGGAAGCCTACGGTTTATTCGCCTGCTCCGGAATCCTGTTCAACCACGAGTCTCCCCTGCGGCCGGAACGCTTTGTGACCCGCAAGATTGTCTCCGCCGCATGCCGTATCGCCGCGGGAAGCGAGGAGAAACTCCGCCTGGGCAACATCGATATCAAGCGCGACTGGGGATGGGCGCCCGAATATGTCGAAGCCATGTGGCGAATCCTGCAACACGGCGAGCCGGATGATTTCGTCATCGCCACCGGGGAAACCAATTCCCTGCGGAGTTTTGTCGCCGCCGCATTCGAACAACTGGGCCTCTCCTGGGAGGACCACCTCGAATCCGATCCCTCCCTCCTCCGGCCCACCGACCTGGAAGTCGGCCTGGGAGACCCTTCAAGAGCGCGCGAGGAACTCGGTTGGAGCGCCCGTTATCGCATGAAGGACGTCGTCCGTCTGATGGTGGAAGCGGAGCAGCAACTCATGAAAGAAAAAGGACTCCGTCCGGCCCCGGCCGGCACTTGACTGGGCGTATCGGGGGCGCGCCGATGCACATTCACAGCGGCGCGATTCGCTGCACTCCTCTTCCGCAGATCTGAATTACCTGTCTCAATTTACCACTGAACCTCAACCCGCACCCCAAATACCTTGAATATTCTCGGAATCAACGCCTATCACGGAGACTCCGCGGCAGCCCTCGTCCAAGACGGAAAACTGGTGGCCGCCGTGGAGGAAGAACGTTTTAACCGCATTAAGCACTGGGCGGGATTCCCGGCGGAATCGATCCGCTTTTGCCTGGAACAGGGAAACATCCGCGTCGAGGACCTCGATCACATCGCCGTCTCCTACAATCCGAAAGCGAACCTTTCGAAACGCGTGCAGTTCGTCCTCACGAAACGCCCCTCATTCGGCGCGGTCTGGGATCGCCTCCGCCGCCAGCGCACCGTGCTCGGCATCAAGGAAAAGCTCGCCGAAGCCTGCGGATGCGGTGCTTCAGATATCAAGGCGCCGGTCCACCAGGTCGAACACCACCTGTCCCATATCGCGTGCGGTTTCCTCGACTCGCCTTACCAGGAAGCTGCCGTCCTCTCCGTCGACGGTATGGGAGATTTCGTGAGCACGATGACCGCAAAGGGCAAGGGGACAGACTGGACAGTGCTCGACCGTGTCTATTACCCGCATTCCCTCGGCTTTCTCTACAATGCACTCACGATATATCTCGGCTTTCCCAATTACGGCGACGAATACAAGGTCATGGGCCTGGCCCCCTACGGTGAACCTGAGTATCTCGATCTCTTCCGGAAGATCGTCTACCCAAGGGGGGACGGCTTCGAACTGAACCTCGACTATTTTACTCACCACAAAGAAGGCATCAGGATGAGCTGGGAATCCGGCAACCCGAAAGTCGAAGCTTTCCACAGTGACAAACTCGTCAAGGAACTCGGGCCCGTGAGAGAGCGCAACGAGGAGGTCACGAAAAAACACGAGAACATATCGCGCTCGCTGCAAGCCGTGACCGAGGAGATCATTTTTCACCTTCTCAATCGACTGCATGAGAAAGCACCGAGCGACAACGTCTGCATCACGGGCGGCTGCGCGATGAATTCCGTCGCCAACGGCAAAATCACCCTCAACACGCCTTTCAAGAATGCCTACATTCCGGTCGGCGCCGCCGATAACGGAACTTCCTTCGGCGCTGCGTTCTACGTCTGGAACCGAATCCTCCACAAGGAACGCTGCTTCCGCCTCGACCACGGTTACTGGGGCGACGAAACCAGCGACAGCGACTGCCACGAGGCGATCGAGGCCGCCGGCGTTCCCGGAAGAACTTTCGAAGACCGGGACGAGCTTCTCGAATACGTGGTCGACGCGCTCTGTGCCGGAAAGGTCGTCGGCTGGTTCCAGGGCAAAATGGAATTCGGCGCCCGCGCGCTCGGGAATCGCTCCCTGCTCGCCGACCCGCGGCGCACCGACATGCGCGACATCATTAACCTCAAGATCAAGTTCCGGGAAAAGTTCCGCCCCTTCGCTCCGAGTATCCTCGCGGACCACGTCAAAGATTACTTCGAACTCGACGACGAATCGCCGTTCATGGAGAAGGTCTTCAAGATACGAGAGGAAAAGCGCGAAGAGATTCCCGCGGTCACGCACGTGGACGGCACGGGCCGTCTTCAATCGGTCACCAAAGAAAGCAATCCGCTCTATTACGACCTCATCGACCGGTTTCGCAAGCGCACCGGTGTGCCGATCATCCTGAACACCTCGTTGAACGAGAACGAACCCATCGTGCGGACTCCCGCGGAAGCCATCAGCTGCTTCCTGCGCACGGCCATGGATATCATCGTCCTCGGCAACAATGTCATCGATCGCTCTGTTCCCGATTTTCCGGAAACCACAGAAAAGTCCGAAGCCCGCGCGTCCTAGGGGATCATCAAGGTGTGCTTCGCCGGAGGAGAGGAAACTCCTGAAAGACGGCGGAGCACCATCGACGGCCGTTCGCCTTTGGAAGCCATCTCATGAATCTAGACCAATTCAATAATCGGGGTTTCGATCGGGGCGCTTCCCGGTTCAAGGAGGCCCTGTGGATGTTCACGGAGGTTCTCTTCTTCCTAAACCCCGTCCCCTGGCCATCCGCCCTCAGGGTTATTCTCCTGAGAATGTTCGGAGCCAAGGTGGGTTCCGGGGTCGTGGTCCGCACCGGCGTGCGCATCACGTTTCCCTGGCGGCTTTCGATCGGAAGCCACGTCTGGATCGGTGAAGAAGTTCTCATCCTGAGCCTGGCGCCGGTGATCATTGGCTCCAACGTCTGCATCTCGCAACGCACATTCCTCTGCACGGGATCCCACGATTTCAGGAGCCCAAAATTCGATCTCATCACCAAGGCCATCAACCTCGAAGACCGCACCTGGGTCGCCGCCCAGGCGTTCGTGGGACCGGGAGTGACCGTCCACTCCGGCGCGGTGGTGGCCGGGGGCGCCGTGGTGATGGAGGATGTCCCGGCGAACGTCCTCGTGGTGGGAAACCCGGGGAAGATCGTGAAGATTATCGAGCGGCCCACGGACACGTGATGCGTTTCTACTTACCCGTCACCCGCTGTGTCATCCCGAGCCTCTCGACTCGCCTCGAGATAAACTCCGTCGAGGGATCTCTCTTCGGGCCTGGGGCGCGCATCCTTCCTGGTGACGGCAGAATCGCCCTCAAGCGCAGTATGTCATCCGACAGCTTAAGGAGACAAAGAATGTCCAAACAGATAAGGGAGATCCCTCGACGGTGCTCGGGATGACAGGAACCTCGCAACCTCTTTCTCATACTTCATCCTTCCGACCTTCCCCGCGTCTTCCCGAATTTCCTGAAAACATCACTGAAACATCCATGACATACCCGCCCTTCTGCAGTATGCTCAGCCGACCCCGCGAAACGGAAGGAATCCGCTAAAGAATCCTGTCTGAAGGGAATGAAAGACAAACTGATTGTCGTGTGCGGAGGAGGAGGCTTCATCGGCGGTCACCTCGTCGCCGATCTGCGCCGCCAGGGATGCACCCGAATTCGGTCGATCGACATCAAGCCGCTGGAAGAGTGGTATCAGGTCTTCGAGGACGCGGAAAACCTCCGGCTCGATCTTCGGGAACTCGATTCCTGCCGGAAGGCCCTCCAGGACGCAGAAATCGTCTACAACCTCGCCGCCGATATGGGCGGGATGGGCTTTATCGAGAATCACAAGGCCCTCTGCATGCTCAGCGTCCTCATCAACACCCACCTCCTCATGGCGGCGAAGGAAGCCGGCGCGCAGCGCTTCTTCTACGCCTCTTCCGCCTGCGTGTATGCGGCTGACAAGCAGACTGATCCCGGTGTTACCGCGCTGAAGGAGGAAGACGCCTATCCCGCCATGCCGGAAGACGGATACGGCTGGGAAAAACTCTTCAGCGAGCGCATGTGCCGCCACTTCCAGGAGGATTTCGGTCTCACCACGCGGGTGGCCCGCTTTCACAATGTTTACGGCCCGCACGGCACCTGGGACGGGGGCCGCGAAAAAGCCCCCGCCGCCATCTGCCGAAAGGTCATCGAAGCCCAGCTCTCCGGGAAGCACGAAATCGAGATCTGGGGCGACGGGGAACAGACCCGCAGCTTCATGTACATCGACGATTGCCTGGAGGGAGTCCGGCGGCTCATGGAGAGCAATGTCTCAGACCCGCTCAATCTCGGCAGCGCGGAAAAGGTCAGCATCAATCAACTCGTGGATATCGTCGAGGACATTGCCGGCATCAAGCTGGAGAGAAAATACGACCTCAATGCGCCTAAAGGCGTCAATGGCCGCAACAGCGACAACACCCTCATTCAAAAATATCTTGGCTGGGAACCCGGTGTTCACCTTCGCGAAGGCATGGAGAAGACCTACGCATGGATCCACGGCGAGATGACCGCCGGGGCCGCGAGCAAGTAGGGGAACGGCGGAGCGACCGTAGGTGCGAGCGACCGCCCGGCCGCGGCCGCGGTCTTGAAATAGGCGTAGCCTAACCGCAGAGCCAGCGTTAGCTGGACAAAGCGAGTACCCCGTTTCTCCAGACCCATATAGCACCAGCTGGAAGCGTCTACGATTCAGAATGCTCCTGGGGGCCCAATCCCGCTCAGCGGCTCCCAGGGTACTCGCTCACGCTCGCACCTACTGGTTTGGCAGCATCCGCCTGCTCCCAGGGTACTCGCTCACGCTCGCACCTACAGTTTGGCAGCATCCACCTGCACCCCATCACCGCCCTCCAAACATACCTCCGAGCCCCAATCTCACCTCGAGAGCGCGCCGGAACCCCGGTCCAGACACTAATCTCAACGGTTTGAGGCTTGACCAACGAACGTGCGGCCTTAGGTAAGAGTCTCTCAATCAAAGGTCCTGCTTTACTTCGATCCAAATAGAAAACACGCAAAGAAAACCCGCAATCTTATGCCTTCCAAAAAAGCTTTCATTACCGGCATCACCGGCCAGGACGGCTCGTATCTTGCCGAGCTGCTGCTCGCCAAAGGATACGAAGTCCACGGCCTGATGCGGCGCGCCTCATCCTTCAACACCGAACGCATCGATCACATTTACCGCGACCCGCACCTGCCGGGCACGTCGTTCTTTCTGCACTACGGCGATTTGACGGATGCAGCCAGCCTCGGCGACCTGATGGGGGAAGTGCAGCCCGACGAAGTTTACAACCTGGGCGCGCAGTCACATGTCCGTGTTTCCTTCGACCTGCCGATTTACACGGCGGAAGCCACCGCGATGGGCGCTATGATCATACTCGATGCCGTGCGCAACGCCCAGCAGAAGCTCGGCAAGCAGATCCGGTATTATCAGGCCTCGAGTTCGGAAATGTACGGCAAGGTCGTCGAGACACCCCAGAAGGAGACGACTCCATTCTACCCCCGTTCTCCTTACGCCGTCTCCAAGGTCTTTGCGCACTGGGCCACGGTCAATTACCGCGAGTCCTACGACCTCCACGCCTCCAGCGGCATCCTCTTCAACCACGAGTCACCGCGCCGCGGCGAGACGTTCGTCACCCGCAAGATCACCCGCGCCGCCGGACGCATCAAGCTGGGGATGCAGTCGAAGCTTTACCTCGGCAACCTGGATGCCAAGCGTGACTGGGGCTTCGCCGGCGATTACGTGGAAGCGATGTGGATGATGCTGCAGCAGGATACCCCGGATGATTACGTGATCGCCACGGGCGAGACGTGGTCCGTCCGCGAATTTGCCGAAAAAGCTTTCGCCCAGATCGACCTTGATTTCGACGATTTCGTCGAGTTTGACCCGCGCTATCTTCGTCCCGCCGAAGTCGAGGTCCTCCTCGGGGATCCCTCCAAGGCGAAGGAGCGCCTCGGGTGGTCACCGACGGTCTCGTTTGACGAACTCGTGCACATGATGGTCGAACACGATCTCGAACTGGCCCGCCGCGAGAAGACACTGCGCGACGCCGGGCACGCCCTTCCCGAATTCACGGGGCACGATCAGTGAGCGTTTGCTCGAGGGAGGAGCGCCCTCGGATCGCGTTTCCTTTCCCTCCTCCCCCACCCGGCCTTGAGAGCCGGAGGTGTGGCGAGATTCGCCGCTTGCAACCGGGCTGATCCTGTGGGATCATTAAAGATCCTTCCCTGTTCGTAACCTTCTCCCCCTCAACTCCTTGGAAACACACGAGGCGATTCTGCTTTTCGTTTGCGGGCTGGTAATCACCCTCGTGGTGACCCCGGTCGTGCTTCGCCTGACCGCCGGCGGACTGGGCGCGGATTCCCCGGACCATTTCCGCAAGTCCCACGAATACGCGGTCTGCCGCCTCGGCGGACTGCCGATTTTTCTGAGCCTCTTGGCCACCATCGGCTGCGCCATCTACTTCCAACCGAAGTTCCTCTCGGAGTGGTGGCCGCTCCTGCTCTGTAACCTTCTCATATTCACCGTCGGATTTATCGACGACCTCAAGCCACTCGGCGCCAGGGTCAAGTTCGTCGCCCAGATCGCAATCGCTTTCCTTGCGTACTCTCTCGGACTGCGAATCGATATCCTGGGCAGCCCCGTGGGGTCACTTGTCATCGATCTGGGCGGTTTCAGCCTTTTCGCCACTCTGTTATGGCTGGTCGCGCTGCCCAACATCATCAATCTCATCGATGGCATGGACGGCCTCGCCAGCGGCGTGGGCATGTTCCTCTGCCTCACCCTGGGTATCGTCGGCCTGATCTCCAACAACATGGAGGTCGCCGTGATCTCTCTCGGCATGGCCGGCGCCCTGCTCGGTTTTCTCTTTTACAACTTTCCACCGGCAAAAATCTTCCTAGGCGATGGCGGCGCTTACCTCATCGGGTTCTTCATCGGCTCGGTCTCGCTGGCGAGTTCCAACAAGGGCTCCATCGCGGCGGCCCTGCTGGTCGTGCTGGTCGCCCTGGGCCTTCCCATCCTCGATACCGCCTTCGCCATCCTGCGCCGCGGCGCGCGCGGGCTGCCGCTGTTTCGCGCCGACGCCGAGCACATCCATCACCGGCTCCTCGTCCTGGGATTCTCCAAGAGCACCGCGCTGATCGCCATGTACGCGGTGTGCGTGGTCTTGAGTCTCATCGGCGTCAGTATCTTCTGGAGCAAAGGGCAGACGCTCCCCATCGCGGGTGCTTTCTTTTTCATCCTCACACTCGTTGCGGCCCGTTACCTGGGGTACATCGGAAACTGGAGCCAGCTCCGCACCCAGTGGCGTCGCGCCATGGACCGGCGGAAAGACGTGCAATACGCGCATCTGCTGGGTCAGGTCCTCGAGATCGAGCTGGATCGCTTTGAGGATCCGAAGGAATACTGGGATCATTTCGACAAGACCCTCGGACGCCTCGGCTTCATCCAAAACTCAAAGGTGCAGCCCGAGCAGCTGGCATCCGGTGAGCTGGTCTGCCTGGAAATTCCCCTTGATCAAGGAGGGAATAACAAGTGGGTTCTCTATCACCCCCCCTCCGCAAACGACAACTCTTACTGGGGGAGAATTGCCGATTGCTTTCACCCGGCTTACGCGCAGGCTCTATCCCGATTCCACGCGGCTGATCCACCGGCCGCTGCTGCTTCGGCCCCGGCGAACGACGAATTGCCGGAAGCCCCCCCCCTCTCCACGCGCATGAAAACCGCCGAGTGATGCCCGCCTTCAAGTAGCTGCGGCTTCCAGCCGCAGAACTAGCTTGGAACTGCGGCAGGATGCCGCAGCTACTTCTTAATGTCCGCACCGTCCTCCCGCCCACGGTATTGACGCCGCTCGCGATTAACGTCCATGGTGATATCTCTGTTCCCATGCCTTCTCTCTTGCACCACCGCGCCCGCCTTCTCGCTATCGTCATGGTGGCCCTGCTTCCGCTCGTCATGGGCGGGGACATGCATGACTGGGTCCGCGGCGTCATGTTCGTCTACATGGGCGTGCTCTACGTCGTCTTCCCCCCTCGCCATGCCCCCAAGAAAACCATCACCGGCCTCTGCCTCGGCCTCTTTGCCGTCGGTCTCACCTCTTTCCTGCCGGCGCGCTGGTTCGGAATACCCGAGTGGCGAAACAACCTGATCGCGGATCTCGGGCTCGACCTCCCGTCCACCCTGTCCGCCCAGCCGTGGCTCAGCCTGGATTACCTCACCCTGCTGGGAGTCAGCCTGCTCTTTTTGCATTACCTCGTCAGCCAGCACTGGGAAAGACCCGACCGGGTTTTCCTGATGCGAGTCCTCGCCGGGGGCCTGGTCGCCTTCTGCGGGGCTTCCATTCTGTTTTATCTTCTCGAGGACACGCCGGGTCTCTGGCAGGGCGCCAATCATTTCGGTCCGCTTGGAAACCGCAATCACACGGCTCTGGCGCTGGCGATGGGCGCCATGGCGGTCACCGGCTGCGCGTATTACGAGTTCCAGAAGGATCGCCTCAACCGCGCCGCGCTTTGGTCCCTGGCGCTGCCGGTGCTGTTTGCCGCAATCGTGATCAACGGCTCGCGTGCGGGGGTCCTTCTCTTTTTCGGGGGAATGGCCCTCTGGATCCTTTACATTTCTTACCGCAGAAAATCCCCCGCCTTGTTGGCAGTCGCGGGTTCCGGGCTCTTGATTCTTGTAGCGTCGTTCTTCCTTTACGGTGGAAAGACGCTGGAGCGTTTCTCCGTGGAAGACGACAGTGTCACCGCGACCCTGGGAACGGAAGCCCGGCCCGCTGTCTATCTGGATGCCCTGGTCATGAGCTCGGATTCCCCCCTGTTCGGAGTGGGACTCGGCAACTTCAATGCCCTGTTCCCACTATTCCGGGAACACTCCCTCAGTGTGATCCGCTATTCGCATCCGGAGAACGACTGGCTCTGGCTGCTCACGGAAATGGGGGTGGCCGGTCTAATCATCGGGGTGCTCCTGTTGCTGGTGCTGCTGAAAGAGGCCTTTCCGTTTTCCACGCGGCGGCGGTCCCGCCGCAGTGAAGATCTGAGGGCTTGCGCCTTGATTGCGGTCCTGCTGTTGCTCGCCCACAGCCAGGTCAGCGTGCCCGGGCATCGCGTGGGCATCGTCCCGCTGGCGCTCCTGCTCTTTGCCCTCGCCCTGCGGCGGCGTAAATCCGATCGGAACCACCCGGGCCGCTCCCTTCTATTGCCCTGGTTTTACCGGGTCGCCGGGGTTGCCCTGGCGTGCCTCGGCGCCGCCTGGATCGCCGCGGTGTTCGGCGACCGCCTCTATCCGGGTCCCATCGGCGTCGAAAGCGTCGTGCGAAGGACCCGGGCAGCGGAAGAGAGTCAAGACTACGCTCAGGCCTACGCGCTGATGGGGTACTCCATCTCTTTTGAGCCCCTGCGGTGGAAACATTATTTCAGGCGGGGACGCTATGCGGCCCTGGGCGCCCGTTCACTCGAGGAAGCAAAGTCGGATTTCCGGATCGCGGGCCATCTCGAGCCCCAGAGTTCCGCCGTGCCCGTGGGAGAGGCGAGGTTCTGGCTTACTCTGCGTCCCAGGAACGCCGTGCCCGCCCTGCGCGAGGCGATCAGAAGGCAACCTTCACTTGCAAGTCATTACCTTCGACTCTTGTTTCAAAGCGGCAAAGGTGACCCCAGCCTCGTCCGCGAATTGCGCAGCGTGGCTTTGCTCGATGCGGAATCAACACTCACCTATTTGAGCGAACTTCATCTGGGAGGAAAGCTGTATTCGGCACAAGTGCCGGAGTTTTTCGACGAAATACTGCGGCACGATCCTGATCTGGCGGGTTTCGACAACCGTCAAAAGACGCGGCTCTTCTATTTTTACTACCGATCCGGAGGGCGCTCCCGGTTTATGGAGCTCATGGAAAAGCATCCGGAGTGGCAGGAAGCCGGTTGGAGACAGATGTGCGCGGAATTCGCTTACAGGCAGGACTTTGCGTCCGCGTTGGCGACCGCTAATCACTTCCTGAAGCCGCCCAGTGTGCCTCGCCTCTCGGGGGGCCGAAGCGCCGGCGAGCTGAAAAAATACTTCTTTGCAAATCCCGCCGATGCCGCGCTCGGGCTCCAGCTTTTCGAAGCGGAAATGCAGGGGCGGAATGTCGAGGCGGCGATTTCCACGCTCCGGAAAGTCGTGGAGCTGCCGAAGTGCCCGAGTTACGCGCTCTATCTCCTGGCCCAGGCACTAGAGGAAACCGGGCGTCTTGAGGAAGCCTGGAGTTTCCTGTCCAGGTATCTTCAAGCGGCCCGATGAACACGCGGCGACGGCGAAGCGGCGTCTTCTCAGGCGAAACCCCGCATCCGGTAGACCGCGAAGCCGACCCATTCCTTGATGAGGCGCCCCCAGCTCTGGAACCCCATGGGATTTGGCAGGATCAAATCGTAGGGGGAAAACCCCAAAGGCTGGGCGGACATATCCGTGGCAAACGGCGTCACCTCCAGATCCTGCTTTCGGAAACACGCCAGCGCCCGGCGCATGTGGAAAGCGGAGGTGAGGAGGAGGCAGCGCGCTTCCGGCATCCGCGCCTCCAGAAGCCGCGCCGTGTAAAGGGCGTTCTCGTGGGTGTTCCTGGCGCGATTTTCGATGATGACATCGCCTGCGGGCACGCCCATCCGCAGCAGGAAAGCCGACGTTACCGATGCCTCGTCGATCTTTTCGCCGAGGACGTTGCCGGCCCCGGAGGAGATCAGGATTTTCCGGATCTTACCGCGTCGATAGAGTTCGAGCGCGTGAATGAGCCGGTCGGAGTCGTCGGAGAGGTGCAGGCGGTCGCGCGGTGCGGCTTGCGCCCTGGCAAACCCTCCCAGCACGATTCCCACGTCGAATGGCGCGTCAATTTCAGAGATTGCCATCGGAGCCGGCTCCCAAAGATTCAGGACGGCGTTGCCGAGGAATGGGTTGGTGAAAAATACGGTCGCCAGCGCGCCCGACGCGCACGCGAGACGCCGCCGCCGCCCGTTTCGCGCGAGCAAACCGTAGAGCAGCAGCACCACGACCCAGTTCAACGGGGCAATCAGAAAGAGCAGGGCCTTGGAAAGAATGAACGCCATGGTCGGCGGAAATCCGTGGTTTATCGGTCTGTCGCCGGTGGGGTCGTGCAACTTCGACGGCGCCGGGGTCCCGCCGTGTCAGGACCGGAGCACCCTATCCAGGCAGCGCAGATTCCACAATCGCCCATTTCAGACCAATGCCCCACCTG
Organism: Verrucomicrobiales bacterium; assembly: GCA_024638765.1. Taxonomy (GTDB): domain Bacteria; phylum Verrucomicrobiota; class Verrucomicrobiia; order Verrucomicrobiales; family DEV007; genus JAHEJT01. Next base: position 119 of record JAHEJT010000135.1, on the reverse strand, counting down.
GCGCGGACGAGCGTCCCGCGCTCCCGGCAGATAAATTGGCGCTCTCGCACCTGCACCCTCCGAATCCCGGTTGATTTCCGGCGGGTTTTCGCTAAGTTGTGGATCCGATTCCTCCGGGC
>JAHEJT010000289.1 GCA_024638765.1 Verrucomicrobiales bacterium | reverse complement strand
CAACCGGAAAACGCGGTATATTGACAAGTTCCGCGAATTTTCAGCTCGATGGGCATACCGATCCTGGCAAACAGCCTTCTCGAAAGGCCATGGCAGACGGGGATTGAATTTCTTTTCGTCCTTGTGGTGGCGTGGTTTTTTTACCGGCCGTTCCGGAAGTCGGAGGAGGCGCGGACCTATTTCGGGGTCATGCTCGGGCTGTTGGTGATCGCGGTCCTGGCGGAGATCTCCGGCCTCACGGTCATCCAGATCGTCGTGCGATACGTCGGGCTGTTCTTCGTGGTGACGCTCATCGTTGCTTATCAGCCGGAGATCCGGCGGACGATGGGGGAGATCGCGAACAAGGGGATCTTCTTTTTCTCGGGGAACCGCGCGGATTTCCTCGACCAGCTCGAGGAGGCGGTCCGGCAGCTGGCCGCGAAGCGTTTCGGGGCGCTCATTGCGATTGAGCGGCGGGTCGACCTGCGTTCGGCCCTCGAAACGGGGATCTCGATCGATGCCCGCTTCACCCCGGAGTTGATTCTCACGATCTTCCATCCGCGCACGGCCCTGCACGACGGCGGCATTATTCTCCGGGATGGTCGCGTGCGCGGGGCCGGCTGCGTCTTTCCCCTCACGCAGAAGGAACTCACCGACCGTGCCCTCGGGCTCCGGCACAGGGCGGCCATCGGTATCACCGAGGAATCCGACGCCATGGCTATCTCCGTCTCCGAGGAAACCGGCCAAATCTGCCTCAGCCACAAGGGAATCATCGAACGCAATCTCGAGGTCGAAGAAATGAAAAAGCGCCTCGCCGACCTGCTCCAGACCCGCGACGAGGAACTGTCGGAGGAAGGCGTCTCGGTCGCCGAGGACGAGAAACCCAAGCGCAGCCAGGATAACGCCACTCTCGCCTCGACCGCGACCCAGCGCCTGACGTAATGTCAGGAAAGAACTGAATCAGGGGTTGATTCGGTTCTTGTTACAAAATCCAGCCTCGATTGTAATCGGCTCTCTGGAACAAAAGCGGCCACCAGTTGTCTTACCTTTTCAACAGATGAAGAATTCCCTCAAACTTGGAAGTCCCTTCGGGATCGGTGTCTACGTGCACTGGACCTTCGCCCTGCTGCCGCTTTGGGTGATCATGGTTACGACTTCCCACGGCTTCGGCCTCCCGGCTGCCCTCGGCGCGATTGTTTTCGTGTGCGCTGTCTTCGGCTGTGTCGTCCTCCACGAGCTCGGGCACAGCCTTTCGGCCCGCCGCTACGGCATTCCCACCCGCAGCATCACGCTTCTGCCCATCGGCGGGGTTGCGCAGCTCGAGCGCATGCCCACCAACCCGAAGCAGGGACTCGTTATCGCCGTGGCCGGCCCGCTCGTGAATGTCGCGATTGCCGGTTTTCTTTCAGTCTTCGCCTATGCCTTCGGATTGTTCGGGACGATCACCGGATTGGGCGTGACCGCGACCTTTGCCACCGTGAGCGGGCTCGTCCTGAACCTGATCGCTGCGAACATCATTCTCGTGCTCTTCAACATGGTCCCCGCCTTTCCCATGGATGGCGGTCGCGTCTTCCGCGCCCTTCTCGCCATGAAAAAGGGATTTCTCCCAGCGACCGAAATTGCCGCGAAGCTCGGAAAGATTCTCGCGGCCGCCATCGGCATTTACGCCGTCTTCTGGATCCAGCAACCCTTTCTCGCCGTCCTCGCCGTCTTTGTCTGGTTTGCCGGGCAGGCGGAACTTCGCCACGCGCGATACATCCACCGGCAATCCCAGCCCATCGTGGACGTGGACATGGATGGGGACGGGAACGGCTTCGCAAAAGTGGAAGTCCTCCCCCCCGATCACCCCGTCTCCCGCAGGTTCGTTGTGAAGTGGCCGCGGTAGCAGTCGGTAGACGGTAGACGGTAGACGGTAGACGGTGGTCAGTGATCGGTGTTCGGTGAACGGGAGAGGTTTCAGGTTTCAGGAAGCGAGCGGCAAATTATCTGCGCCCCGGCATCCGGCATCCGCATCCGCATCCGGCATGCGCCATCCGGTCCAGGTTCAAAACATAGGTAACACCGCAGGTTCAAAACATGGGTAACACATTGGCCTCGTTATTTAAGGAATCTTAAATTTGCGAATGCCATGGAAGGAAACCCAAAAAATGGACCAAAGAATTGAATTTGCATTGAAAGCGGTGAGTTGCGCCAACTTCGGGCAACTCTGCCGGGAGTATGGAATCAGTCGTAAGACTGGCTACAAATGGCGTGAGCGGTTTTTCGCCCACGGTGTGGAAGGGATGAAAGAAGAGAGTCGGCGCCCCCGCTCGCATTCAAAGGAGCTGAGCGAGGAGGTGGTGTGTCGGATCGTGAATTTCAAGCAAGCCCATCCCAAGTGGGGGCCGCGCAAGATTCGTGACCTCTACGAGCGCAAGTATCGAGAGCAGGTGCCCAGCGAAAGCAGCTTCAAGCGGATCTTGGAGCGAGCGGGCCTGACCAATCCGCGGCGGCGAAAACGCGCCCAAGAGAGTGGTCGACTGGCCACCGGCCGCAAGGCCACCGCTTCCAACGAGGTGTGGACGGTGGACTTCAAGGGCTGGTGGTATGACCGAGAGGGGCAAAAGGTCGAACCCCTCACCGTGCGCGACGAATTCAGTCGCATGATCCTCGAGCTGCGGGCCGTGGAGAATGCCCGCACCGATACCATTCAAGGCTGCTTTGAGCGCCTCTTCGAAGCCCACGGCCTTCCCGGTGCCATCCGCAGCGATAACGGCCCGCCCTTCGCCAGCAGCAACGGGCTGATGGGGCTGAGCCGCCTCTCGGCGTGGTGGCTGGTCCTGGGAATCGATTTGGAGCGAGGCCGCCCCGGGTGCCCGCAGGACAACGGGGCCCACGAGCGCATGCACCTGGATATCCGCCGGGAGCTCCAGGCCGGCAGGATCGGAAGAGAGCAGCACGCCTTCGACCTCTGGCGCGAGGAGTTCAACACTGTGCGCCCCCACGAAGCACTCGCCATGGCACGGCCCGCCGAAATCTACCAACCCTCCCAACGAAGCTACGAAGGCACGCCCGAAGAACTCGACTACGGCTCGATGGATTCCAGACGGGTTCATGAGCGCGGCACCATCAACTACCAGGGAGGACGCATCGCTCTATCCCGTGCGCTGGGAGGCTGGTCGGTGGGCCTCGCCCCTCATGAGCAAACCGAGTTGATCGAAGTGTGGTTTGCAAATCTCCTGGTGGGTCATCTCGACACCAAAACTTCCGCATTTTCACCGCCCACAACCCCCGGGGAGGGGGCGGCGACCGGTCATTTGGCCGATTCCGCTACGCTCCATCGGCCAAATGACCGGGAAAAACCTGAACCCAACACCACCCAAACCTGTAACCACTAATGAAAATCTGTTACCTATGTATTGAACCAAAAGTGTTACCTATGTTCTGACTGCGCCGGCATCCCGCACATCCGGCATCCGGCATCCGGCATCCGGCATCTGCAATGCCGCAGCCCTAGTCCTAGCGCTCACCTCAAATCAGGTCGACTTTCCGGACCGGGCGGAAAGAGAGATTGCTTCCCTCCAGTCAGAACAAAGGGGCGGGTAGGGACACCCGCGGTCCGCAGCAGTCGTCTCCTTTCCTGATGCCATCCGTCTTTCCGCCGGATCCGGAGTTTTCACACGGTTTCGTGAGACTTCGGGCTGGGCGATAGGGGGCGTTCCTCGCTGTGAAATTCCATAGAAAAGGCGATGAATGGGCGTTGTTTGGACGCGGTTTGTGTCCCCGGCATCCCCTCAGCCCGAACTTTTACAAATTCGGCTACGACT